>WRGM01000140.1 GCA_009787175.1 Candidatus Bathycorpusculum fermentans
ATGAAGAAGAATCCATAGTTTTTAGCATCCACACAGAACACTATATAACTTACCAATATGTAAATGTTATTTTTTTACACTGCCTTAGTCAAACAGACAATTATACATTGGGACAGCTGGTATATGTGCAATGAGGTGGTGAAGCATTGTAGAGATAAGGGGTATCGTTGGATTGGCGATATCAAGAGTAAACGTGTGGTCTACTATCGTGGTGAAGAGTTTGCTCTTTCTGATTTGTATGATTTATTATGCGAGGAGGGCTGGTTTGTGGATGTTGTGGTTGGTGGTGAGATCTATTTAGTCTGTGGTGTTAAGGTGTATGTTGCGGAAATTGGGGATGTCTTAATTCTTATCAATGTTAAGGCGGGTACAAATGATGTTCATTTTTTGTGTAGTGATTTGGTGGAGTTGTCTGTTTTTGAGTTTTTGGAGATGGCGCTTAAGCGTCATGTTATAGAGGCGGTTCATAAGGAAGTAAGAGCATTAGGGCTTGGGGAGTATCAATTCCAGCGTAGCGAAGCGGCACTTATACACGTGCACCCTGGTATGTCTGGCGTTTGTACTTCTCTATATTTTGCGTTTACGTCTTTTGCGTTATGGAACTAAGAAAACTCTTCTCACTACAGATGCTGTGGTTAAGTGGGTACGGGGACAAGCTGGGGGCATGTTTGTTCATATGATTAGAGATTCAAAAGAATCCACTAAAAGTTTGCTTTGGAGGATTAACACGAAATAACGTAAAAACACAAAGTATCAGCTATGTAGCTTTTTTCTGCTTCTGCTTCCTATGATTTTTTGATAGAAGCCTTTTTGGTTCAAAAACGTATATTAATCAAAGTCTCTAATCTATCACGAACGAGTAGGGGAAAAAATTGAAAACTCATGTTACATTTGTCAACCCACCTTACCCACAATCTGCTCATCAGCATCCGCCATTTATTCCATTAGGAATTGGTTATTTGGCTGCTGTTTTGGAGAAAGCTGGGTATCAAGTGGATGTTATTGATTGCCAAGCGATGAAATTGACTTATGACCAATTTAGGGAGGAGCTTGTTAAGCGTAATCCTGATGTCGTGGGTATGAGTGCGACCACTTTGATTTATAAGTCAGGTGGTGAATGTGCAAGGATTGCTAAAGAATTTAACCCTAAAATTGTAACGATACTTGGTGGTTCTCATGTTTCTTTTTGGGATGAGAATGCCTTAAAGGAGTATCCTGAGCTTGATATTGTTGTTCGTAAGGAGGGTGAGAATACTCTTCTTGAGTTAATGAAGCGTATTGAGGCGGGAAAGCCTTACTATGATGTAGTGGGTACTACATGTAGAAATGGTGATGAAATTGTCAAGAATCCTGATCGTCCATATATTGAGGATCTTGATTCTCTGCCTTTTCCTGCGCATCATCTCTTCCCGCTTGATTATCTTAACAAGTTTGGTGTGGTTATTTTCCCCGTGTATACGAGTCGTGGTTGTACTTTCTGGTGTAATTTCTGTTCAGCTGTGCGTATGTTTGGTAGGGGTTATCGTATGAGGAGTCCCGAAAATGTTGTAGATGAGCTTGAACATTTAGTCAAAGATTTCGGTGCTCAGCAATTTACGTTTTATGATGACGCGTTTTCTGTTGATCAGAATCGTGTTCGAGAAATCTGTCGTCTTATTAAGGAGCGGGGTTTGAATATTAAGTGGGACTGTGAAACACGCGTAGACATGGTTGATAGAGATCTGTTGCAGACTATGAAAGATGCCGGCTGTATAGCTGTCTGGTTTGGTGTTGAAGCGGGTTCTCAAATGGTTATTGATGCCATGGGAAAGGGTTACAAGCTTGAGACTATAAAGAACTCTTTTAAGACTGCTCAAGATATCGGGTTAATGACTGTTGCAAGTGTAGTTTTAGGTTTTCCTGAAGAGACTCCTGAGACTCTGCGGGAAACCACTAAATTTATTGAGGAGCTTAATCCTGATGATGTTGGTTACTACATCGCCACTCCCTATCCGGGGACTCCCATGCATGAGCTTGTAACTCAGAAAGGCTGGTTGAAAATAACTGACTTTAATCGTTATGACACTGCTACTCCAATCTTTGAAACTCCTTACATTAGCTCTGAGCAGCTTAAAGAGATGCGTGAAAAAGCTTTCCAAAGTTTCTATATACGTCCAAGTTATATTTGGAAGATGTGGCGTAAAGGCGGTGTCTACGGTAAATCCGCTACAAGGACTGCTTTGGCGCATTTGCGAAGGAAATTAAAGTCAGCTTTTTAGCTGCCCTAATTTTTTATGTTGATGGTGAGCGGTAATGGTTACAGCTGCAAGGGTTGCATTGGTTAATCCTCCTCCGTTACAGGGTGTTTTTCATCATCATCCCTATTTGCCTATGGGGTTAGCTTATTTAGCTGCTGTTCTTGAGGAGAAGGGTAGTCAAGTAACTGTTTTAGATTGCCTAGCTGAAGGTATCGATCAAAATCAGCTTAAGCAGAAACTCGCCACGTTTAAGCCTGATGTTGTAGGTATAAGTTCAATGACCCCCATGGTACATTCGACCCTTCTGGCTGCTAGGGGTGCTAAAGAGGTTTGTCCTGATGCCGCGGTTGTTTTAGGTGGTCCGCATGCTACTTTTATGGATAAAGAGCTCCTTGCTGTTGAGTCTGCTGTTGATGTGGTTGTTCGTGGTGAGGGTGAGGTGACTTTTGCTGAGTTAACGCAGCGGATTGTTAATGGTGTTGGTTTAAACTCTGCTGATGGTATTACTTATCGTCATCAAGATAAAATTGTGCAAAATCCCACTCGAGGATTTATTCAGAATTTGGATGATTTGCCTTTTCCGGCTTATAGGCATTTTCCGCTTGAGAGGTATCGTCTTTTTGGTAAATTGTTCTTTCCGGTAATTACGAGTCGTGGTTGTCCTTTTCAATGTAACTTTTGTACTACTAGTCGTATTTTAGGTAGGCAGTATCGTGTGCGTAGTCCTCAAAATATTGGGCATGAGCTTGAGCTGTTAAAGCGTGAATATGATGCTGATTCTTTTACTTTCTATGATGATACATTGACGCTTGATAAAAAGCGGTTATATGCTATTTGTGATGAAATAAAAAGCCGAAAGCTCAATATTCCATGGGATTGTCAAACGCGTGCGGATAAGGTTAGTGAAGAAATGTTTGCTAAAATGAAAAGTACTAACTGTCAACAGGTTTTCTTTGGTATAGAGTCCGGTTGTCAAAGTGTGCTAAATGCGGTAAATAAGCGTACATCTGTTGAGCAAAATGAAGCGGCAATTAAAATGGCAAAAAAATCTGGCTTATTTGTCGCCATATCCATCATTATTGGCTATCCAGGTGAGACCGCGGAGATGCGTAAAGAAACCTTTGATTTCCTAAGACGTGTAGAACCAGACGATGTATATCTCTGTATAGCAACGCCCTATCCCGGTACAGAACTACGAAAAGAAGTTGAACAGCTCGGCTATAAAATGTCACCTGACTGGAGCAGCTATGATACAACAACACCTGTATTCGAAAATCCTCTACTCTCAGACAAAGACGCACTGCGTATACGTAAAGAATTCTACAACAGTTTCTACTCACCAAAATATGTCCTACGCCACATGTTTAAACGCAATTTTTACAGCCGTGTAATGTCCCGAGTTGCCATAAACCACATTATCTGGCGTATAAAAGGCCATTAACCATCTTCTGCTTTTTTCTAAATATTCTCTATTCTCTTCCGGTTTAGCAAAAGTTTTTCAGACGGTAAAAGCCATACTCTATTTTGAGCTGGCAATTAAATGAATGTTTGTCTCATAAATCCGCCTAGAATTCAACCAAAAGCTTGGGGAAAACCAAGTGTTTATCAACCAATGGATATAGCCTACGTAGCTGCCGTGCTAGAAAAAAAACATGAAGTGTTAGTCATTGATGTACCTAATGAGGGATGGGAGCTTCTTGAGGAAATTGAAGGTGGAAAATATAGACAGGGATTGCCGAATACGGAAATTGTTGCCAGAATACAAAAGTTTCAACCTAAACTTGTTATAATCTCCGTACCCTACTCCGGATGGTCCACTGCAGCTTTTGCAGTAGCTAAAACCATTAAAACTGCCCATGAGAACATTAAAATTGCCCTCATAGGGCTACATCCGTCTTCGCGTCCTAACGAGTGCTTAAGACAGGCTAACGTGGACTTTGTAGTCATAGGTGAGCAGGAAATAACCACCCTTGAACTTGCTGATGCACTTGAAAAAAATGATTTCCAAGCTTTAAAAAACGTGAAGGGATTAGGGTTCCTTGAAAACGATGAACTGGTACTTACAGAGTCAAGACCCTTTATTGCGGATCTTAACTCGTTACCTTTCCCTGCGCGTCATCTGTTGCCTATGAAAGAGTTCTTTGAAGCAGCTAAAAAAATTCCCATAAGCGGTAACTTGAAAAAGCCTTCAATACGTATGTTAACCACTCGTGGTTGTCCGTATGGATGTGTTTTCTGTTCAAATCATATAGTAATGGGACGTAAATGGCGTGCGCGTAGTGCTGAAAATGTTGTCGCTGAGATAGAACAAATAGTCAAAACCTACGGGGTACGCCAAATTGACTTCTTAGATGATAATATAGCCTTCAATCGTGAACGGTTAATAAAAATCTGTAACATGCTAATTGAAAAACGTTTAAACATTGAATGGTGTACTCCAAATGGTGTTCGCGCAGACGCCTTAGACCCAGAACTTTTAGCATTAATGAGAAAAGCCGGATGCCAAAAAATTCTAATTGCCCCCGAATCTGGCGTTCAACACGTTGTAGATGAGGTTCTTAAGAAAAAGCAAAGTCTTCAACATGTCGAAGACGCAGTAAGTGCTGCTCATAAAGTTGGCATCAAAGTTGGGTGCTTTTTCATTTTAGGTATGATCGGTGAAACAAAGGAGAATATGAAGCAGACTATCCAGTTTGCATACAAACTGCGACGCTTAGGCGCTGAATACTTTTACTTCAGCTATGCCACACCCCTCTACGGCACTGAATTATACAAACAAGCCAAAGAAGGAAACTATTTAACAAGCGACTTTAGCGATGACGCCCTCTCAGCAGTACAGCCATTAATCGAAACCGCCGAATTTACCGCAGATGACCTACGCTGCCTAGCCGCAGAAGCCAACTTGGTAAACCCCACAGTTACCCATGAACGAATACTACGAGCAATCCGCAACCCCAAAAAAGCCCTAGAAATATTACTCGCAAGAAACAAAATAAAACAAAAAATCTCCTAAAACCCACCCAAACCTACAACTACAAGCCCCTAACTATAGTACGTAACTCTGATAAAATACAAAATGCTAAGTTTTATCTTGCAGGCAAGCTTCTTTAATTAAGTAATAACCTTTAGTGCCTTTCCACTCCATAATAACCCTCTTAATACCGATTTGTTTTTTGTAAATTGGACTATCAATAACAAGTGTATGGTATTCTCCCCATTCACCTATTGGATTGATTTTTTTCTCAGCAACTCTTTGTTTGATCTCACTAATGATGTTCTGATCAATTATTCTACCAAGCCACTTTATGTCTGCACCAAGAGCTGTATCTACTTCTATAATTAGACATTTAAAGCCAAGTTTTTGCATTTCCTCAAGCTCAACAATGGGATCTTTACCAAAAAGCGGCGCATATTGCTTAACACCTATCGGATCTAGAATCTCTTTGTAATAGTCAAGATGTTCAGGCGTAGTAGTTACACCTGAAACCATCATACTAGCCTTCAGCTTCTTGAGCGCTTTACCTATATCCTGAGGATTCTTACCTACAACTATAGCTGGAATACCTGTCACTTCAGATATTAACTCAATCATATGTTTATTTTCAAGATGAGCCTTACCACCAGTCTGAATAAACATTAAATACTCAACATTTAAGCCCTCTTTAAGCGCTGAATACAACGCATAGACAGAATCTTTCCCACCTGAAAGCGAAACAACAACATGATCAGACAATCAAATTACATCCTAAAGCTACTATGTATTACTACTTGAAAAATAAAAACCTACACCCAAAACAACATAAACAGACTAAAACACAAAAAAAGAAGAGGAATTTTTACTCCGAATTTTTCTTAGCTCTTGAAACTGCACGCTTGTTCTGTCGCCACAGAATTAACCCTTCAACTAAAAATAACCCTGCAGCTCCAGCGGTGATTGGGACTAAATATAGAACAGCTAAACTTGGTGTAAAGTCTGTAGAGAAAAATTGTGATACCAAAATTGCTGTTTCAGCAATTAGAATACCGAAAAAAAGAGGGAGTAACAGATCAGACGAGGCACGAGGTTTCTGCCGACCCACACATGCCCACTAATACCTTTTTTCTCTTTTACAACATATGTTCCATACACTGTTTTCTCGATTAAACCCAATGACTCTAACTTTTCTAACTGTCGATGTGCAGTACTTGGACTAGATAGACCGGCACCACGCATAACTTCACGTGGACCCACAGGCTCACCGGCCTTAACTATAAAGGCATAAACACTCAATGTGTTACCTTCCAAATTCTCACGTTCAACGTTAGTCACTGAATTCACCTCACAGGTACGATAAACACTTCAATGCCGTATCGATCAAGCTGGAACATTTGATTGTCAGATAGTACTGTATTGTAGATGTAGCTGTTTCCGACCTGCGCTAGGACAAGCTCTTGAATCTTTCCTGACTGAGTGTGTGTGTCTAAGTAAGTATTGCTTTCTATGTAAGCATTTATGTCATACTCTACTTCAAGGTTTGTATACGCTTGTATCAATGTATGAATTGTGCCTGATTGAATAATATCAACCGGATTAATGTAGTTCTCTGAAACTGGTGGTTGGATATCCACGCTACCAGAAATTATTATCAAACGAGATTCACCTGGCTCAAAGACGCGGTCATACCATGAGTTAAATCTTATCATTTTGCTAGCAAATCCTCCTTTTGACGAATAAGCTGGTCTGTCAGGTTCAGGTTCTTTGTCAAAGGTAACTCGTCCAGTTACATCGACCCATGTGCCATCAATGTTTAAGTAAATGTACTTGGTGGTGCTTGTGCCATCACTGATTGTCCATTCGTAGCCTTGTACGCCCTCTTTCCATTTATAAAATTGGCTATAATAGATGGCTTTATGCTCTTCGAATGTGCTGTTTTCATTTGTCCATCTGTTGCCCTGCTCATCGCCAAATGTGCTGTTTTCATTTGTCCATCTGTTGCCCTGCTCATCGCCAAAACTCCAACCAGTGATTAAAGACTCCAATCTAGACATGTAATCTCCAATAATTACTCCGTTCTCGTCAAGGGCTGGCCAAGGAATAGTGCATGTAACGTTATAGTAGACGCCATCAACCCAAGCGCCTTTGGCTTCTATGCCTCTACCACTATTGCCAGGAATGTTGAACATTTCCATTAGTGTTTTGGCTGTGGTTTCATGAACTTCTTGTGCTGCAAAAAGATTTATGGAACCTGTGATGTTTCTGTATTCAGAGGGATTAGTGACATTAATAACTACTTCGTAGTCAATTTTTGGTCCACCATTTTGAGTTATAGTTGCATCTGGGTCTGTTATTGTATAGTTTGCATAAACGACTTCAAAAACAAAGGGCACAGTTGGTCCTTGTACACGTGTAAACCATGGTATGATGTTTAGTTCTGCACTGATTAAAGGTGTTGCTGTTGCGATTCCAATAGTGATCGATAGTATCAAACATATGATGATTTTTTGTATTTTTCATGTTTTTCACTGATACCGTAATAAGGTTAAAGTGGCTATTAGCTCTGGTTACGGAACATTCCTGTTCCAAAGTGGAACACTATGTTAAAAAATGGAAAAAAATTGTTTTTATGTTTGTTATTGGATTGTTGTTAGGTCTTTTTTGTAGGGTAGTCCTGCTCTGGCTCCTACTGTTGTGATGCTTTTGGAGGCTACAAAGTTGCCTATTTTGCCGCATTCGTAGAGGTTGTTTTTGTTATCTAGTAATCCGTAGAGAAAGCCGGCGTTAAAGGCATCTCCTGCTCCTGTGGTGTCTATGGCTTTTGCTGGGAAGGATTCTACTGTTGCTTGTTCTTGTCCATCGGTTATGTAACAGCCTTTGTCGCCAAGTTTTACAACAACTATTTTAACACCCATGTCTAAAATGGTGTCTGCGCCATTTTGATAGTCTTTTTCGCCTGTTATTTGTTCTAGTTCTAAAGCGTTAGGCATAAACACGTATGTGCTTCTAATGAGTGGTTCTATGGCTGTGTAGCCTTTTTGGGCATAGAGTGCGCCTGGGTCAAAGCTAAGTTTGATAGAGCCGGGTAGCATGCCTGCTATTTTCTTTTGAGCTCGAAATGGCTTCTCGCCTACAAATGATGTTATATGTAAAAAGTTTGTTTGAGCAACATATTCTAAGTTGATTTCTCTTGATTCCAGAGTGTCATTTTCGCCTGGGTTAATGTATAATGCTCTTGCTCCTTTCTTGTCTACAAATCCTAGTGCTGCACCACTTTTGCCCTTCTTTGAGTGTATAATTCCGTCAACATTTACCCCTTCAATTACAAAATTGTCCACTTGTAGCTTGCCTTCATGATCGTTAGCTACTTTTCCTATAAATCCTACTTTGCGACCAAGACGTGCTAAGCCAACTATGGTGTTTGCTGCTGAACCGCCACAGGATTCAGTGTAGTTTTCAATAAAACTTTCCTCTTCAGGTCCTGCTATACGTTCAACTCTTAGCAGGGTGTCCACGTTTAAGGCACCAAACCCGATAACATCAAACTTGTTCATTTATACCCAGCTCGCTGAATGAAACCTTATACTGACCTAATTTACCCCCATAGTTGCCTGCTGAAACACGCTTAACGCCTTCAATGTCAAGCACCGCCTCAATGCCCGCTTTAAGAGCTTTTTTGATAACATCAATATTTATGCCATCAAAAACTAGCTCTGCTATATAATTCACACCCTCAGGCACCAGCGACTCTTTACCTAACCTGCCTTTAAGTGATGGACAGTAAATATGATTTGTCGTTGGACCAATTTCTGGAAAACTAGTTTCTGGTTTAGACCCAGCTGAGCAAACATCAAACGAGGTAACAATACCCGGCACAGTATGCATAGCCGCAAGAGACCTTTTACCTGCCTCCTTTAAATCCTGCTTACTCTTGCACATCACCCAAAAATTCCCACCCATAATACCCCTAGCGTACCCTATGTGACGCTCAATTACAAAATCCGGAACCATTAAAGGAACAATAATAACCTCTCTACCATAACGCTGCTCCACCCATTCATAGCCATCACCACAGTGTCCAACACGCTCCATCATATCCATTTTACCCTCAGCATTTGCAAGGGCATCAAAAACAGCAGTGAAAGGCTTAACCAAAATATCCTGCCTAATTTTAAACGAGAGCTCTTTTTCAAACTTTTCCAGACACTTCTCAAAACCTTTTTTCTCACTAAGCTCACCCCAAAACTGCAAAATAGCTCCCACTCTGCCATCAGGGGTCTCTTTCTCAGTAAGATAACGCTCTATCCCTCCTTCGGTTCTGCCAATTACAACAGACGGAGTTGCTGTTGAATCATTAGCTGCCGCAGTTAAGGTTTCCATGTCATCTGCTGTGACAATTACACGGCTAAAAATTCCAGCAAACGCTTCAACAAATGTATCATCAATTATTACTTTATGTGCCAACTTATCCAAGTCTCCCAATAGCTACACCACGAACTTCCTTACGAAACTCGCTACTTTCTGTAACTATTGAGTTAATATTCTCTCTTGTAACTATTTGAACCTTCGGACTCGACTTTGACAACCCAAATACTTGATTAAGCAACTCTAAACTTACATTCGCCTTTTCCAGAGACGTTTGACTCCAAGATTTAACTACTTTAAGTGTTTCTTCTCTACCCAATCTGTAGAATATGTCGGCTATGACAGCTGTTACAAGATTACTTTCCGACACTACAGCAACATCAGCATTTTTCACTGCATATTTATTACCATTAAACGAAACAGCTAAACCACCATTTTCCTTAACTAACCTTAACGCTTCCACATCCGTAATACTATCCCCAACATACATAACATCCCTAAATGGCACTTTCAAGCGTTCAACTATATCACAAATAGATTTAGCCTTCTGCTCTCCGCCAATAGTGACAACGTTATTGAAGAAATTGTTAATAGACATCTGCGGAATCTCTTCCCAAAAAATCTCATAAAAACGCTTAATCAAAATCTGATCATTTAAACTAAAATCTGCAAGACTTTTAGCATTAGCTGGTATGGTAATTAAGGGCATCTGACTTATTTCTTGAGCTATTTCACATAACGTGTTTTTCTCCTGAGACGTTATGGTTGCGTTGTCGAGACTAACTTTAGTACAGTACGTATTTTTATATGAAAAACCAACTGCGTTACAAAGCGCTTTAATGTAGTGTGTATAGCTAGTACTTACAATGTAGCATTCAGCAATTGACCCAATATGCTTGAGCATATTTTGAGTATCTGCAATTAACATAATGTTGTCTGCTGAAAAATCTTCCATCTGCTGATCAGTTACCCCACAGGCTTTCAAAAACGGCAAAATCAACCGCAATGTACTGCCCGCTGTATACCCTGGCTTACACAAAACATCTGCTAAAACATCATCATACTTACTAACATTACAAAAAAATTTATCACCATTGGGAATAAACTTGACAGCTAGCTCGTATGCATTATCATTTTTAGAAATCGGCCCTTCACAGTCAGAAACAAAAACCCCTCTCACGTGTTGCCCCTCAACTTTTCCATGTGACATACACTTTTAGCTATATGCTGCTGCGCCGCAATATCTGTCCGATTCCACAAACCACCACCACTAATAGCTCTCGCGCCTTCTTGACTAATTCTACGCGCCTCTTCAACACTATCCCCTATAGCTAACACTCCAACTGCTCGCGATTTTAACGCATAATTCTTTCCATCCCTCAATTCCATAGCACCGGGGTAAATACGTATTTTATCTCCATATTTTTCAGCCAATTTGTATGCCTCCGCGAAGTCAACTGACGTGTTAATGTCGGATTTAACAATTCTATCTGGATAACTATCCATGTAACCGCCATAATCGGGTGGAACTTTGTAGGTTACAACAGTTGCTGCCCTATTTAATCCGACATTTAAAAGATTTCCTTCAATCATTTTATAACAAACATCTACAAAATCATCTTTAAGTATGGGGAAAAGATTGATGCTTTCAGGATCACCTGGACGGCTATTAATTTCTAAAATTTTTATCTCCCGTCCAGTGTGCATAAAGGCCAAATATAGCGGTACACCACGAAGCGCTGTATTATCATTTATCTGCCTGCTCCAACCGTTAAACACTTTATTTGCTAATGCAACCTCGTTTTCACGTTCAGATGCTGTTAAAAAGGGCAGTTTATCATCTACATCTTTGTAAGAACCCATGCCGCCAGTGTTTGGTCCTTTGTCCTCATCGAAGGCGCGTTTATAATCCCGTGTGTCAGGCAAGGGAATGAAATGTTTTCCATCACAAAATGCCATGCAGCTAGATTCTTCTCCATCTACTTTTTCTTCAATTATAACTGCGCTGTATTGAAAGTTAGACATGAAATGTTCAAACAGTTCTTCACGACTTGCGAAATGATCACCCCAGACACCTACCCCTTTACCTGCCGCGGGCTTGTCAGGTTTAACTACAGCTTGATTGTTAAGCTCATCAAGCCATTTGTAAACGTCTGCTTTAACTTGCGCTTTATCACTATAATCTTCTGGACTAAAAATTTTGAACCGTGGATTAGCCTCAGGAGCAATTTCTTGGAAAAGCAAACGCTGTTTAACTTTGCTCTCTTCAATTGCATAACTCTTTTTTGGACAAACAACAGGAATCCCTGTCTTTTCTTCAACAAGATCCCGTAATCCATCTATGATGGGTTTTTCTGAGCCTACAATTACAAAATCCAGATTATCCTTATAGGTCTGTGCAAACTTGCATATGTCTTGTATATTCAAATTTGGAACAACAACATGCTTTACGGCACGTTGCGCATTAAATGGATTAAGCTGCTTATCTGCAATATACAATTTTACATTATACTCTTGGCTCCTAGAGAGAGCATCAACAATAGCCGCTTCCCGTGCACCATATGAGACAACTAATACACCTACTGTTTCCATTCAATGACCCCGAATTACTGATAGGAAATATGGAGCGCTTAATTTGTTTTTTTACTACGGATCAGATTTTCTTCAGTTTCATAGACACGTTTTGTCTCCTCACATCCCTCAAGAAACTTTTTCTTACTTAAATCAGCCATTTCTTGAGCTAAAGGTGTAGGATATTTACCTGTAACACAGGCAAGACACAACTGATCACGCGTCTGTTCTGTAGCTTCAACTAGTTTATCTATGGATTGATAACACACGCCGTCTGCACCTATGATTTTCGCAATCTCCTCTGGACTATTTCTAGCACCCACAAGCTCCCCATAGGTGGACATATCAATACCGTAAAAACATGGACCTATAATCCTTGGAAAAGTCGAAAAAACAAAAACCTTTTTCGCACCCGACTTACGCAACTTATCAATTATAACCTTAGTCGTATCCCCACGAACAATACTATCCTCACAGATTATAACATTCTTACCTGCAACTTTAGAACCTAAAATGTTAATTTTCTTATCAATAGTCGAAAAACGCTCATTAACCAACGAAATAAACGCCCGCTCCGTAACATAACGATGCCGCCTCGACGCACGCTCCCAACGAAGATTCGAAGCCTCATGAACACCCATAGCCGGATCGTCACCAGTTTCAGGAACAGAAATAATCACATTACACTCCTTTACAACATCCCAATTTTCATACACAATATTTTTCCCAAAAGCCTCACGAATCTCGTAAACATATTTACTACTAAAACGCGAATCCGGCCTTGCAAAATACGCATACTCAAAAGCACAAAACGCCTGCCTCGACTTCTCAATAACCTGCTGCCGCACAAAACCGCCCTCTGTAGCAATTACAAGCTCACCAGGATATAATTCAAAATCAAGCTCAAAACTATTCATATCCAAACTAACAGTCTCCGACGAAAAAGCCAATATCTGACGATCAGAACTATGCCCAGCACATAAAGGCTTTATCCCATGCGGATCTTTAAAAGCAAAAAACGTACCATCCTCCAATATACCTATCACCGAAAACGCACCATCTAAACCATTCATCACATCACGAACAGCACCAACTAAACCTTTCCCCCGCTTAAACCCTAAAAGCAATTTATAACAAACAATATCTGAATCACAATTATACACAAAATCCTTAAAATTAACCTTTAACTCCTCTTTAAGCGCTTCAGTACTAATTATATTACCATTAAACGACACTGCAAGCTTCATCTTATCCATAATACCTATAACAGGCTGCGTCCCCTCAAGTATAGACTTCTCATCACATTTACCAGAAGTCGTATACCTAACATTACCAATCCCAATGGAACCCTGAAGCTTCCCAAACCACTCATCACCCGCCGCCTTCTTAATCTTCGGTACAAGGTCCAAATTTTTATGAACACAAAACTCGCCTTCTTGATTATACGTTAAAAAGCCATGTGACTGATGACCTCTATGATTCTGAGCACGCAGTCCCCAATAAATATAAGGAAAAACTGTCTGCTTATCGAAATTTTTTACGCCAAATATACCGCAGCCTATGTCTAGTCCCTCTTTAGTTATCTAATGTAGTGGAAAGAGGTTTATCTGCTTTTAGTACGATTTTAGACTAAAAATGATGCTCCCATCTAATTTGTCAATACTCGGTACGGTTATTGTCAAATATATGTTTTAGCTTGTTTAACAATTATTAACTTTGTATGTATTTAGCTTGCGTGTTTTTATGTATGTATTTAGCTTGCGTGTTTTTATTAAAGTATCTATACAGGAATTTGCATATGTAGCTGTGTTTGTTGTGCAAAAAATGGCATGA
>WRGM01000141.1 GCA_009787175.1 Candidatus Bathycorpusculum fermentans
ATGATTTTTGTGTTTTTATACATCTGATTTGATGATTTAGTAGTGCATATGTTCAGTTTAAGAACGCAAAAATAATAAGAACTAAAGTCTAATAAGTAAAAAGCTTAAAAAATACGTTAAACGCTAAAAGAGTCTTAAAAATGGCAAATCACTGTGCCTATGTAGTTATAAATTTTATACCTACGTGTAAGAGGAAAATCTGGCGTTTTTAGGCCTTTATTGCTGTTTTATGACTTTTTCAGACTTTTTGATTAATGTAGGTATAAAAAATTCGGGAATTTAGGTTATATGATTGAGCTGTTTCTTTCTGAACTTGAGTTTTGTAATATTTTGTACTTGTGAGCTTTTAGTATCTTACGGTAACCTTTTATGTAAAATTAGATTTTTTGCTCTTTTTAGTTCTGGTTCAGTCGCGTTAGATTATAATAGGTATTCCAAATTTAGCAGAGTTTATAGTTCTGTAGCATCTAAAGTATGTGAAAAGTATGTGAAAACATGGAGGTTTGGGTGGTGTTATTTGCGTGTTTGTCCGTTGCCTTCTATTACATGTTTTGTTGTTGTTAAGTGTTGTATGCTCATAGGTCCTCGGGCGTGTAGTTTTTGTGTGCTTATTCCTATTTCTGTTCCTAAACCGAACTGGTTGCCGTCTGTGAAGCGTGTGCTAGCGTTCCAGTAGACTGCGGCGGAGTCTATTTCTTGCATGAAACGTGCTGCTTTTGCTGCATCGTATGTAATTATGGCTTCGCTATGTTTTGTGCCGTATTTGTTAATGTGTGAGATAGCCTCTGTTAGGTCTTCGACAATTTTTATGCCAATTATTAAGTCAAGATATTCTGTGTACCAGTCTTGCTCTGTTGCCTCTATAACATCTGGCATTATTTGGCAGGTTTTCTGGTCTCCTCTAATTTCCACTTTATATTTACGTAGTTCTGTAATTATTTTTGGCAGATATTTTTCAGCTATTTTGCTATTAATTAACAGTTTCTCAGCAGCATTACATACTCCAGGTCGTTGAGTTTTAGCGTTAATTATAATGGGTAGTGCCATATCTAAGTCTGTGTCTTCTTCAAGGTATATATGACAGTTGCCTGTACCTGTTTCAATTACCGGAATTTTAGACTTTTCAATTACCGTATTTATTAAATCAGCACCACCTCTGGGAATTAACACGTCTATATATCGCCGCATACCCATAAGTTCTTCAGCATCTCTACGATCCGAAGAGTTTACTACTTGAACGGCATCAACGGGAACATCGGTATTTAGCAGAGCCTCACGCA
Organism: Candidatus Bathycorpusculum fermentans; assembly: GCA_009787175.1. Classification (GTDB taxonomy): domain Archaea; phylum Thermoproteota; class Bathyarchaeia; order Bathyarchaeales; family Bathycorpusculaceae; genus Bathycorpusculum; species Bathycorpusculum fermentans. Next base: position 1,281 of record WRGM01000141.1, read on the forward strand.
AAATTTTCCCTATACATAAATTAGACTGCAATGCATCTGAGCCACCACGCAAAATAACCGCGTTACCCGACTTTACACAAACCCCCGCAGAGTCTGAGGTAACATTAGGACGCGACTCATAAATAACACCTACAACACCCATAGGCACACGAAGCTGCTTTATAATTAAACCATTAGGATGCACATAACTAGACAAAACGGTACCAATAGGATCCGCTAAAGCAGCCACTTCCCGCAACTCTCTTGCCATATTGCCAACTTTTTTCTGATCCAAAGATAAACGATCAAGAAGCGCCGCCTTCAATCCTCTACCCTCAGCCGCCCTAACATCAACAGCATTAGCCAACAAAATATCATCAACATTAGCCTCCAACGCATCTGCCATACAACATAACGCACTATTTCTCTGCTCAGCCGAAAGCCCTACCATTTGAACAGAAGCCGCTTTAGCCCTCTTACAAATATCCTCAATCAAACCCTTTCCTCTCCTCATCTAATACATGAATATTTTTATGCTCAATAACCTCTTTAGCCCTATCTGCCCCAAGCTTTTCTAAAACCTCTGCAATCTGCAAACCCTTAATCTGATTAAGCTGACTACTATTAAAACTCGGCGTCCCCCTCGCAAACTCCCTCTCATCCTCATCCTCAAGACTTACAACATCATTAACATCAAAAACACCATGAACCCTAATTACACCAACAGCAAGCAAACTCGAACCATGAAGAATCGCCTCCTTAGCACCATTATTAACTTGAATTGACCCCTTAACAGCAGCACCATAAGCTAACCAACGCTTCACAGCAGACATACCCCTCTTAGGTCTAAAAAAAGTACCCACAGCCCCCCACTCAGACGCTAAAATATCCACCAAAACATTATCTCTCCTGCTATTTGAAATCACAACAGGAATACCACAATTCACAGCAATCTCAGCCGCCCTAACCTTACTCTGAATACCCCCCCTACCACGCTTACTCTTACCCCTAAGCGACCACTTCAAAACATCAGAAACATCCTCAACAACACGAATAAGCTCCGCCCCAGACTCAGACGGATCAGACGTGTATAGACCATCAACATCAGAGAGAATAACCACCAAATCCGCCCCAATAGCACCCGCAACTAACACAGAGAGAATATCATTATCACTAAAATTCACCCTATACCCACTCACACGCCTAAGCTCCTCAACACTCGTAACATCATTCTCATTAATAATAGGCACCACACCAATCTTAAGCAACAAAGCCAACACATCACATGTATGAACATACGACTTCCTATTAGAAAGATCCTCAGCAGTAAGCAAAACCTGCGCAACCCTCAAACCATACAACGCAAAAAACTTACGATACTTAGCCATAAGCACACCCTGACCAGCCGCAGCCGCAGCCTGCTGAAAAACCACATCCCTAGCCTTAGGCACAATACCCAACTCAGCAATCCCAGCCGCAACAGCACCAGAAGTTACCAACACAACCTTATCCCCCTGCCGCATAACCTGCGCTATCTGACAGGCAAGCCCCTGCATCTCCTTCTCATCAAGCTCACCCTCACTGGTAGTTATACCACTCGTACCAACTTTAACAACTATCAATCTCGAAGGCATAATCCCACAACTTTAAACCATTCTACATGAATGTTAACTATATAAAAACACATAAACAAGTAAATAACTTAATCGATAAACTACCCAACTACAAAACAACACTTCGACACCTCATAGAGTAAAATAAACATGATATTGACCTATCTACCAGAAAATAACAGAGTAGATCTCCCTCTGTTTAATGACTTTTAATCCCCGCATCACATTACACTCACATCATTAACCAACTTACGCAAAACGGTAAAGAACAATTTTTATGGGTTTTTTGCCATAATTCAAACTAGTCTTTCAAGCATCCAATGGGAACTATTAGAACTCCATCTTTAGTCGTATATGCTATATCACTTCCAGTGATAACCATTAAAAATTTTGGCTCTTTTTTGCCATTTTTTCTTATTTTACCTCTTAATTCAACGAGCTTTTCAGCGCCTTCTTTTATTTTTCTTGTTCCCAACTTTGTCTGAATAAGCCCATAGTCGCCATTATCAAAATGTATCACCTGATCACATTCTAACCCATATCTGTCCCTATAATGCCTTAAATGTCCGCCTAAACTATTAGCATATATCTTTAGATCTCTATCTGTCAAGTTTTCAAATAATAGCCCAAAGGTCATGGGATCCATTGCTAACTCTTTGGGTGAGCATTCTAAAGCGGCACATGCTATAGATGAATCTACTAGTGCTTTTTTAGGTGCAGTCCTAATGTTTGTTTTACTTATTATGTTAGGATTCCAAGCGTCTATGTCTTCTATGACGTACAATCTTTTTAGTTTATTCAAATATTTTATTATTGTTACATCAGATATATCGCCGTAGATATTTCTAATATCTTCATATAACGTTTTATCTGCTTCAATGGTGCATGTAAGTCTTGAATATGCTCTAATTATTGCTCTTGTAAGCTTGGGATTAATGTTTTCAGTATTATTTTCCATGTCCGATTCGCATAAGACATCTAGGTATTCTTTTGCTACTTTCAATGCCAATTTTTCGTCTTTCTGCTTAACACTAGATGGCCATCCCCCGCGACATGTCAAATACGCTAGTCTTTCATAGGTAATCTCTGACTTTTGACCATTTACCTGCACTTTACCTTCTAATATATCTCTTAGTGAAATGCACCCGTTTGAATCGCCACTCTCATACAAAGACATTGGATACATTGTTACAAATGACATTCTACCTATTCCTGAATGTAAATTCTTTCTAACATTATCATTTGGTGTTACAGAACCTGTAATCAAGTATAAGCCCTGTTCATCTTTTTTATCTATAGCATACCTAATCGCATTCCAAATATTAGGTATCAATTGCCATTCATCTATAAGCCGCGGCTTTTCTCCTTCTAGTAATAAATTAATGTTATTCTCCGATATTTCCCTATACTTTGTGCCCTCTGTAGGGTCTTGTAATTCTAACACACTTTTAGCAAATTGATTTGCCGTAGTAGTTTTACCGCACCATCGGGGTCCTCTTATAACTATACATCCCATAACTTGTAATTTTTCTTCAATTGTCCTATCAATTAACCGTTTTATGTATTCCATTATAACCCCTCAAATATATTATACTCCAGTTTAATAAATAGTGCCATACAACTTTATAAAATAGTTATAAATAACTTTATACTTTAGGCGCATTTAACTTTAATAATTCGTGATACACACTAATCTGCTTTTTATAACTTACAAAATGACACCCAAAAAACCATTACTCATCACAAATTTACCCAGATTGTATCCTACAGAATTTTAAAAACCATACTAAATGAAAAAAATCAAAACAAGATGTTAAACAATTAACCTTTAAGCTTTTATGCATACGTAAGAAAAATATATAAGTCTTCACACTGTCAAATTGGAGCTTGGTTAATTCATATGTTCATACCTTTAGAAATACTTTCCCTAACTAATACACAATTAACACAATTCGCATTTTTACTCGCCCCAATAGCAGGCATAATCGCTATAATCACCTCACTTTTACTCATGCAAAAAATCAACAAAATGGATCCAGGCTCCCCCAAAGCACAAGAAGTAGCCCAAGCCATACGCATAGGTGCATACGCCTTCCTAAAAAGACAATACACAACAATCTCAATAATAACAGTTGCAATCTTTGCATTAATCGCAGTAGCTCTCGACATAGGCACAGCAATAGCTTTCTTAATTGGCGCAGTCGCATCACTAGCCGCAGGCTACATAGCCATGGACAACGCCACAAAAGCAAACGTCCGCTCAGTAGCCGCAGCTAAAGTAAGCGCTGATAAAGCCCTTAGAACCGCCTTTTATGGCGGAGCAACAATGGGCTTTGCCGTAGTCGGGCTCTCACTTTTAGGTGTAACTGCACTATTTCTAATCTACGGCGGATACGGAGTAATTTTCAACCCAGAATCAGTTTTAACTGCTGATTTAACTGTTGCTGATATCGGTCTAAGAGCTGCAACTGGCATTGTAGGTATGGGATTTGGAGCCTCTCTAATTGCATTATTTGCTCAACTTGGAGGTGGAATATTTACCAAAGCTGCGGACATTGGCGCAGACATTGTTGGAAAAGTTGAAGCAGGTATACCTGAAGATGATCCAAGAAACCCTGCATGCATAGCTGATAACGTTGGCGATAACGTGGGGGACTCAGCCGGTAGAGGCGCTGACCTCTTTGAGTCTGCTGTAGGTGAAAACATCGGTGGCATGGTTATCGGTGGTGTCCTCAGTGTTGCAACGGGAAATTTGCTATTTCTAATATTCCCCTTAATCGTTCGTGCATTAGGCATATTTGCAACATTAGTTGGTATGCCCTTTGTGAAGCTAAAGCCTTCTGAAATGAAAAACCCCATGAAGGCTCTACGTAAAGGAGTAACAGTAACAACTATTGTATGTGGTATACTGTTCTTTGTAGTATCCATACTCTTCTTTAGCACAGGATGGTATTTTATCTTTGGCAGTTTAATGGCCGGTCTAATCGGTAGTGTCTTTATTGACTATATAACTGATTACTACACTGGACGAGACCGAACACCTGTTAGAAAAATTGCCCAAGCCAGCCAAACAGGCAGTGCAACAAATATTATAACAGGTTTTGCCGTAGGTTTAGAAACAACAGCGCTCCCCATAATCACACTTGTCATAGCATTAATAGCATCATACGTATTCGGTCAACAATACGCCCTAATGAATGGGCTTTCAGCGTTCCAAGGTGGAATTTACGGTACAACATTGGCAACTATGGGTATGCTTGCCGTAATGGGCATAGTATTAGCTCTTGACGGCTTTGGACCAATAGCTGACAACGCCGCAGGCATTGCAGAAATGGCCGGCGAACACGGCTCCGCAGAAACCATGGAAGCCCTCGATGCTGTTGGTAATACAACAAAGTCATTAACAAAGGGTTTTGCCCTAGGTTCAGCATTACTTGCGGCACTTCTGCTATTTCATACATACATAGAAGATGTAGCTATACAAACTGGTCAAAGTATATCAATTGACCTCTCTAACCCAGTTGTGCTTATCTCTGGGTTTATAGGTGCAATGATGCCATTTCTCTTCTCAGCACAGGCTATTGATGCTGTTGGTAAAGCCGCAACAAAAATGGTAGCTGAGGTAAGACGTCAATTCAAAGAAATACCTGGTATCCTTGACGGTACAGCAAAACCAGAATATGATAAAGCTGTAGATATAAGCACTAAAGCTGCACTATCAGGCATGGTTCTTCCAGGACTCATCGTTGTAATAGCGCCCATAATTATAGGTGTCTTAATGGGTCCCGTTGCAGTTGGCGCACTCGTCATCGGATGCACCCTAACAGCTGTTCCCTTAGCACTATTTATGAACACAGGCGGTGGTGCATGGGATAATGCAAAGAAACATATTGAAGCAGGCAACCTTGGAGGCAAAAATAGTCCAGCTCACCAAGCCGCAGTTGTTGGCGACACCGTTGGTGACCCACTAAAAGACACAGCCGGACCAAGCTTGCATGTACTTATCAAACTGCTAAGCACACTCTCAATTGTATTCATTCCGCTGTTCCTTAACCTGCTTAATCTGATCTAACAGGTTAAGCAACACCCGTTTTTTTGGGTTAATTTTTAGTTTTTATAACTTTTTTTTAAAAAAAAAGTTTGTCTAGTCTGTTCTTGGTGAATTCGTATGTTTTTAGCCACATTATATTTTTACCTCTTATGTATTTGTACTGACTTGTTAGAGATGTGTTTGCTTTGAAGATTGTGGAGAAGAATTTGCAACAGGGGTTTGTCAAAGTTGTGCCTGATACGCCTGATGATCTTTGGCATTTGTATAATATTGTCTATAAGGGTGATGAGGTTTACGCTTATACGTCTAGGGCTATTAAGTCGGATTCTGAGGCTTCGCGTCCTAAGAGTGCTGAGCGTGTTTCTGCTTTTATGGGTGTAACTGTTGAATATGTTAACTGGGACAAGTTTTTAGGTAAACTTCGTGTTCATGGCCTAATCTGTCATGCTCCTGATATTATCCCTACGGGGGCGCATCATACTATTGCTCTTGGGTTAAATCAGCAGTTTACTATTGTAAAGAAACAGTGGCCTAAGCATTTACTTGACAGGCTAACTATGGCAAGTGAGAGCGAGAAACCCTTGCTAATTCTCTCTATAGACGATGAGGCTTTTGCTATTGCAGAGACTAGGCAGTATGGTGTGGAGATGAAAATTGAGGAGCGTATACGTCTTCCAGGCAAACATGAACCGGATAAGCGTGTTGAGGGAACAAAGGCTTATTTTCGAAAAGTTTTAAACAGTTTAAACCAGCTTTGGATTCAAAATCATAATCCTCTAATTATAATCGGTGTTGGTTTTGTTAAGAACGATTTTGTGCGATATCTCTCTGAAGAAGCTAAAGACCTCTATAAGCATGTAGCTGATATAAAAAACGTTAACAACGGCGGATCCGCCGGCATATACGAAGCCCTCCGCTCAGGCGTACTGCTTAAGGCTATTAATCAAATGCGCGTTGTAGAGGAAACAGAAACTATGGAAGAAGTCCTAAAACGCTTAGGCAAAAACGAGGGCACAATAACTTATGGATTAACAGGCGTTGAAGAAGCAATACATATGGGCGCAATAGAAAAACTAGTAATAGCCGACACCGCCCTACGCGATGCAGAAGAAGACCAAAGATTAAAACTCGAAAACCTCATGCGAGACGTCGAAAGACAAAACGCAAAAATAACCATAGTTAGCACCGAACACGAGGCAGGCTCAAAACTATTATCCCTAAGCGGCATAGCAGCCCTACTACGATTCCCCATATACCACCCACCACAAAGCCCCTAATTTGATTTAGCTAAACCAAATACAGAAAAGATTTCTACCCTCTTTGCAGAGTTTTGCTAGTAAGATTAAAAATATTCTGCTGTTCTGCTCTGTTTGTTGCAGAAAAAGGTAAAATGATATGTTGAAATATTTCTTAAAATTACGCAAAACTGTCACAATTTTTATTTCATAATGTATTAATACACATATTGCTATTATTTATGTGATTTTTAGCAGAAGCTGGTGAGAGCGTAGATGGTCAACAAGGAAAAAGCGGTTAGTACAGCGTATAATTTTTGTAGAGGTAAACCTGTTTTCCTGTTGTATTGTGACCGTTTTTGTCTACGTTTTCGCTGCCGCAAAAAGGGCATTTTACTGTTACGCTTTTTGTCATAATAATCACCAATCTTTGTTGTTTGGTAAGTATTATATCATAAGTTTATTACAGGCGCATTACCGTTTCATTTAGTTTGAGGCACAACCCTTTTTTTGTGGTATGGTCTTCTGTATCCTTTTTTGTTTTATTATCTTATAGGTTTGGTTGAGTTGATATAAAGAGTGTGCAAAATTTTTGTGCGTTTTATGTAGAATTTTGTTGGTATGTTGTTAATAATTTTTAGTATGTTTTTTTTAGCCCAAAAATTGGGCTGTTCTACTAGTTGGTATTATATTTGTGGTCGCTATGTTGATTATTTATGCTAATGTAGTTGATAAATATGGATAATGCTGATTCAACAGAAATAGAATATGCCTTGCGTGGTAAAGCATGGAAAGTTTATTGGTATATACTTAAAAAAGGCGAACCTGTAGGTGTGCGTGAAGTGCAACGTGCTCTGCACTTTAGCAGTCCAAGTATTGCAAATCATCATCTTGAACAATTATGCGAACACGGCCTTGTAACAAAGCAAGACATAGGCGGTCAATACACGTTAGTTAGCGAAGTTAAAATTGGAGTACTTAGACATTACGTAAAACTTGGAAAACTCTTATTCCCCCGTTTCTTCTTCTACGCCCTATTCTCTACAATATTCTACATAGCATACATAACAATGCTAATGACCGCCTTTAACCGTGACAACCTCTTCATAGCCGTATTTGGCGCAATAGTCTGTGGAATTTTTTGGTATGAAGCATACCGCGTCTGGGAAATGCGGCCCTTCTAAAAAATAGAACAAGCCGTCCTAAGGCTTAGGATAAAATAAAAATATGCAAATACACTTCAAGGAGAAAAAAATGATGACACAAAAAGAAATAAAAAATAAAACAAAACTTTACACAATAGCCGCAGTACTGTCAGCTCTAATACTAGTAAGCGCCATATACACAGTCACCACCCCCGCCATAATGTACGGCACACTCGGCATATCCCCAATGAAACATTTCAACTCAATAGACGAACTCAGAGAATATCTAGTAACAAACACCCTCGAAATCGCTTCCCCTATTGTAATTGATGGCCTAGGTGATTTTTGGTCTCGCCCTGCTCCTGCTCCTAGTATAGCTGCCTATTCTATTTCAGTTACCAGTGGTGAAGCCACTTTGGGTGCTGGTTTTTCTAGAACTAACATTCAAGTTGCTGGTGTTGATGAGGCTGATGTTGTAAAAACAGATGGTACATACATTTATGTTGTACCTTCATATCCTAATATTGGTGTTCAAATCGTTAATGCTGATCCCGCTAATCCTCGGGTTGTCGGGAGAATTGTTTTTGACGATTCTGGTTATATTATTGGTATGTATCTTAGTGCAGATGGCAATAAACTTGCTGTTTTAGGCAGTAGTGGCAGTTCTATTGTGCCTTTGATATTTGGTGAACCAGAAACTGGTGGTTCAGATGAATCGATATCTGATGAAAAATCAGAAATTTATTGGTACACGCCTCAAACATTCCTCTATGTGTATGATGTTTCAAACAAGGCTAATCCTGTCTTAACAAACAATGTAACAATAAGCGGTCATTATGTTAACTCACGTATGGTTGGTAACTATATTTACCTAGTAACTAGCGAGTATGCGTATACAAATGATTATGCTATCACCCTACCACGAGTTAACGTAAATGAAGCAACTAAATCAATTGAGCCAACAAGCATTTACTATACAGACATACAAGACAAATCTTTCTCATACACCATATTTAACAGTATTAACATAATGAATGACTCTGAACCGCCGACAAGCACGACTATTCTTACAGGTGCATCAAGCTGCATGTATGTTTCAACAAACAACATGTATGTAACATTTAACAAACACGAAAGCACAGAACTCTACCGCATATCATTTAACGGCGCAAAACTAACCTTTAAAGCACAAGGCACTGTACCGGGATATGTATTAAACCAGTACAGCATGGACGAATACAACAATTACTTCCGAATTGCAACAACAGTATCCACAGGACTATGGAATAACAGAATTGACTACAACAACATTTACGTTTTAAACATGAATCTTGACACAGTTGGCAAAATCGAAAACTTGGCAAACGGCGAACGCATATACTCCGCACGATTTACAGGCGATAAAGCTTACCTAGTTACTTTCGAACAAATAGACCCATTCTTCGTATTAGACCTCAAAAACCCAACAGCACCCAAAGTTGCAGGAGAACTCAAAATTCCAGGAGTCTCAAACTACTTACACCCATATAACGAAAACTATATCATAGGATTAGGACAAGAAGACAATGCTGTTAAACTATCCCTCTTTGACGTCACAGACATGAACAATCCTATAGAAATCGCAAAATACCTCATAACCGAAGATGACGCCTGGCTCTATTCCGAAGCACAATATGAACCTAAAGCATTCCTATTTGACCTATACAGACAACTCCTAGTTATCCCTGTAACAATCAACCATAACGGGTACTGGGAACTCATCGATGACCCTGAACAACCTGCATTGCCTGAACCAACTCCAACACCTAAAATCGCACCTAGAACTGATTCTTCTGATTCTAGTAAGTCAAGTGCTGATAGCCCGTATATGATGATCTCGCCAGGTATATGGCACGAGGGTAAGTACTGGTCTGGTGTATATGTCTTTAATGTATCTCTGGAAAACGGTTTTACACTGCAAAAGGCGATATCTCATAAACCTGCTGGTAACAATGAATGGTGGTATGGCAGTGTTGCTCGTTCCTTATACATAGGCAATACATTGTACACTGTTTCAAATGATATGATACAGCTAACCAGTTTAGATGATTATCGCGTAATAGCGCAAGTAATCTTCTAAAACACCCTCTATTTTTTTGTGGTTAATTTTAAAAAGTGGTATAAATTTTCAGTGTTAATGCTAAAAAAAGGGGTTATTTTGCTTTGTTAGCTTTTTTAGTGCAAGCATCGCTGCAGTATTTCTTTTTAGCATCAAAGGTTACGAATTTCTGTTTACATACAGCACATTTCTTATCCATATAGTTCACCTCACTTTTTAACTGTTAAATTCCCTAAAAAGTTTTTCTAAACTACCCTTGTTGTGTAGTGAATTTGTTTTGCTTCAATAACGTTTATGTATATCCTATGCTTTAGGCTTATGGGGTTTCCAGCGCTGAATTGTAAACTGAAAGTGAAAGCAATTTGGGAAACTCTTAGAATATCGTTGAGATGGTTAATGTTCAGCGTTGTTTTTTTTCGTTTAATTTATATACTGGTATTTTAACTATGGTTGTGCATTAAAGAGGAATATCTTAAATATGGGTTCTAAGTCTCCAAGAGGCGAATTTGCTGCAAGGCAATTAGCAAAGAAACGGAAAAACTTCCGTTGGCACGATAGATACTTTAACAGACGCATGCTTATGTTAGATGAAAAAGTTGACCCTATGCAGGGTGCACCACAATCACGTGGAATTGTACTCGAAAAAGTAGGTGTCGAATCTAAACAGCCTAACAGCGCCGTTAGAAAATGTGTCCGCACACAGTTAATTAAAAATGGCAGAACTATAACGGCATTCTTGCCCGGTGACGGCGCACTAAACGTTATAGATGAACACGATGAAGTCGTTGTTGAGGGCATCGGTGGTACAAGAGGCGGCGCTATGGGAGACATTCCTGGTGTACGCTGGAAGGTAGTAATGGTAAACGGCGTATCATTAAATGAACTAGTTTACGGTCGAAAACAAAAACCATCAAGGTAATAATTTATGAGTACACAAATAACTGCAGCACAGCAACAGGAAATAAAGCTTTTCCAAAAATGGTCCTTTAAAGAAATAGAAGTAACAGACATTGGCTTGCAACGCTACCTAAACTTAACCCCTATGGTTGCTCCCCACAGTATGGGACGTCATGAACACCAAAGATTCCGCAAATCAAAGGTAAATATTGTTGAACGATTAATCAACGGGTTAATGCGTAGCGGAAAAAACAGCGGCAAAAAAGCTAAAGCAGCAAACATCGTTAAAGAAGCATTCGAAATTATCAACATAAAAACCGGAAAAAATCCTATTGAACTTCTTGTTAAAGCTGTAGAAAACTCTTCCCCCTGTGAAGATACAACAAGAATCAGCGCAGGTGGAGTTGTCTATCACTTATCAGTCGATGTTGCACCACAACGCAGAATAGACTTAGCCCTACGCCACATAACATCAGGCGCAAGAGCAGCATCATTAAATACACCACGTAGCATTCAAGAAACACTCGCAGACGAACTAGTGCTAGCAGCAAGCAAGGACATAAAGAGCGCCGCAGTGGCAAAACGCAACGAAATCGAACGCGTTGCACAAAGCAGCAGATAAAACTGCCATATTTTCTTTTTAATATACAACTTTATATTTTTCATGTTAACCAAATTATTTTAATCCTGTTTAGTAACTTTTTTTGTGAATAAAGGTTAAATTTGGGAATAAGTTAATAAAACGTTAAACAGCATATAGGTAAAATGGTGTAAAAAATTGAAAAAACAATTACTATTGGTAACATTTCTTTTGTGTACTTTAACTTTAACTTGTTTTATTTCTTTGTCATCTGTACAGGTAAATGGGGCACCATCTGGTGCCGCCAAAATTCTTAGTCATAGCTGGTATCAGGCTCCTACAAATGAGATAGCCGCATATGTTGGTGATTTAATTGTCGTAGGTGAGTTACAAAATACTGGTACAACTAACATTTTTTCTGTTTACGTTGAAGGCACTGCATATATAGGTAATGTAGCAGTAGCTTTTTGTTCTCGGCAGGTGTTTGGAAATAACTTGTTACCTGACCAAAAGGCTCCTTTTTATCTAGATTTTGTGCCTAGCACTATTTTAGTTGATGATTTCGAAGACTGGGCAGATGTTACAGATGTAAAGGTAACTGTTGGCTATCTCGTTCCCACAGATAAGAGTATGTATCAAGGCTTAAATGCTCCCTCAGAAGGTGGTTACCGATCTGGCGTGTATACGGTAGTAGGTAAAGTTGAAAACGTCGGTACAGAGAAAATAGGAGATGTCCGCGTAGTTACAACATTTTATAACGCTGAAGGCACTGTTGTTGGCTTAAATTACACGGATGTTTTCTCAAACAAAATCGCGCCTGGTTCATCTACAAATTTCGTTGCAACACCCGTAGACCATTACACTGGCGAAATAGCCAGCTATAGCATACTGGTCCAAAGCACCATTCAACATCCCGATGGCACAAACCCCTCTAATCCCTCAAACACAAACAGCCCATCCACTTCAAAAACTGCTTCACCAAATACAACACCAACAGCTACTACTGGTTTTGGAACAACTAGAATTATACTAATTATAGTAATTGTACTAGTATCCATCACCGCTATAGGTGTAATCCTAGTCATAAGTAAACGCAATAAATACAAACCAACAACACCAGCAACAAAAACAACTGATGCAGCAGCTGATACAATAGAATAGAATATATTAGACCTTAGTCCTTATTGTTTTTGGCGTTTTTAATGGAATTTATGAGCATCTAGTCAGGTTTTTAAACTGTTAGAGTACCAGATATAC
>WRGM01000142.1 GCA_009787175.1 Candidatus Bathycorpusculum fermentans
CTCCTGGTGTTACTGCGAAGCCTGGTTATGTGTTTAAGGGTTGGAGTCCTGTTGTTCCTTATGCGTTCCCTGGTGCTGATGCGACTTATACTGCTACTTGGGAAGTGAATGTTTCTGCATGGTCTACTGTTACTTTTGTTAATGGTGATGAGTCAAAAGGTGCTCTTGGTGGTACTTTGAGTTTCACTGGTATCAAAGGTACTTCTAGTCCGGCTATTGTTGAGCCAACTGCGACTCCAGTGGTTGGTTACGTGTTTGCTGGTTGGGATGTAAGTGTTCCGTCTGTGTATCCTGATGCTGACTTGGTTCTTACTGGTGGTTGGTCGATAGTTAAGGTAGTTGAGGTGCAGCTAGTGAGTGTAACGCCGAGTGCTTCTGTTACAAAGTTGCCTGGTAATACAAATGATCTTACAATTAAGGTCGTTGAGACTTTTTCTGACGGATCAACTAATGCTATTACGAAAAATTTCAGTATTGCAAATAATGCTAAGGGTACCTACACTGTTGGATCTTACAGTGTTTATGTGGCAACTTCAGGTAACACAAAGATAGATGACTGCAGAATTGTATCATAACCCAATAGCAGCTGTGAAAGAAGTTGCCGGATGAAATAATCATCCACCATTTTTATTTTTTTAAGTATGTTAAAATTTTGTTTTTGAGCTTTATAACATTAGATACAGTTAATTTGTAACCGTAACTCGCTGTTTGTAACCCATATGTTCGCGAATCATCCACTGAAAAACACTTCAACTCTGCCCATTTAACGTTTTAAGCCACAATATGGGCTGTAACGAAAAAATAGTGGACCGCGAGCCTACACAATTTGTAACCCATATGTAACCCATACGCCACTCGTGCCGACAACACTACAAAAAACAACCCGCAAAAGAAAAGCCTCAAAAAACGTCTTGATACCACACAACCATTCAAGCGTTCTTAAAACCGTTTACGGAAAAAGGATGTTAAACGGGTGGTTTTTGTTAAACGGGCATTTTTTGAGCACATGAAAAATAGAGCCGGTTGTTGAGAAGCACAACGGGAAAATTTCTACACTGTATAGAGACAACAAAACTTCCCCTATACTTTCCGACCCAAAACCTATGGGTTACACATGACGAGTTACGGTTGTAAATATGCGGTTTTCTTGCAAATGCGATGATAAATATGTGATTTATGCGTTGGTGACAGTGGAACTGGAAAATCATGTGCGCAACATGTACTTATTGATAACCGCCAAAACCTACACATCGCTAGTTAAAAACTTATTGAATACATGTTCTGACACTGTGTATGAGTTGGCTAAGAGTGTTTCAGATGAAGAGTTTGAGTAACTATCGATGAATAAAATTGGTTCGTTTGGAAACTGGAACTACTTATTAAAACCTGCATAATTTCACAAGTTATTATTCAACAGTTCCTAAGGTTTAAGTGGTTGGTTCGTAAAACCATTTGTTGCTCTAAATCTTTGGGAATGTATAAAATCCTTTTCGTGCTACTTATAAACATACTAGAATTTGGACGTAAACTGTTTTGAAACATGACCAGCAGTCTTTTTGATGGATATTGTCTCAGAAAAAGGCCGACTTCCATGGTCTGCAAACAAAAAGGGTTGTATTGCAGACTATTTAAGTAGTGTTTGTTGTAGTGATGGATTAATCACTCTATACACAAAATAAGCGCAACCCAACTATTATAAATTAAGAGGAGGTCTAGTGTTTATCACGGATATATTGTTTGATAACTTTGTTATGTCAAAAATTGAGTTACTGTATTTAGATGCAGAACATTTTTATGGTATGTGGTTTGTGTTTAATTATGAAAGTTAAAAGGCGATATAATGTGAATCAAAAAATGATGAAAAATATTTTAATATATATCAAACAACACAGAATAAGTCATGTTATAACCAAATGCTTGTCTATAATATTTATTATCATGTTATTTGGAACGACAGTTTTCATCATACATAACAACAGTAATATGGTAGCTGCGTATGACATTGAAAATTACGATAGGACATACTACGTTTCAGTGAACGGAAATGATGGTACAAATGATGGTTTATCTGAAAGTACACCTTTTGCAACACTAGAAAAAACAGCTGGCATAATAAATGGCCTTGGAACAGGTGGTAATTATCTCGTGCTCGTTATGACAGATCTAACCTCAACAGCCTGTGCCCGCTACTACGGTAACAGTATAACAATTACAAGCTTGAATCCTTATAACCCAGTCACCGTTACCCGTGGGGCAAGCTTTACCACACTGTCTGATGTGATGCGCGGATGGTACAACCCGCCAATGCTGGAAATCGAAAGCGCGGACCTGACCCCCGTGGCACCTCTCATTTCATTAACACTAACAAACATAATCTTTGATGACGCATATCGCCATGCGGGGACAACGTACAATTATGCACCTACTTGGAATGGGATAAATCCATCTACTCCGCCCACGGGCTGGTCGTCAGCTAACTATGTCCAAGATGCCATAGTTGCCTCATATGCAAACTGCGCAACCATAATACTTGGCGACGGTGCAGAACTGCACAGTTTCGGAGGTATGACAGCAGCCCGTGCCGCAGATGGAGCCACACTGGTAATGGAAGCCAACAGCCAGATTACCGATATCGGATCAACAGCAGCTACAAGACAGCTCAGCACAACTTTAACGGATTACAGAGCTGTAGGAGAAACGGCTGTTAGCATTTCTACAGGCTCACATTTCTACATGTATGACGGCGCAAAAATCTCTAACATCGCAAATGCACACAGTGTCAAATTAAGTGGAAATTATAAATGCTTTATAGATGGCGAGATAACTGCCATGAAAGGAAACAGAGGTTGGGACGCTACTGATCACAGCACATCTGCCACACATGAAGGGAGAGGTCCTAAATCTGCTGTATATTTCAACGGTGGCACTACACTTGACCCAGATACGGGGAATCCTGGCTCTGCTATTATCGGTCCAAACGCCAATATTCACCACAACGACGTAAAATGCGGGGCTATAAGTATAAGCCGTAGCACTGCTGTTTCAGTAAAAGTGTTCGGCAAAATCAACGACAATGTCGGCCAAACAGGCACCAGCTGGCAAACAGTATTTGGATCTTCTCTGGCTATCCCATTTGGGACCAATGGAGGTGGTATATATATTGTCGCAGGTGGCACCATAATTCTTGAAGATGGCAGTGAAGTCTGCAGAAATTCAGTTATGAACATTGCCTATGGCGGCGGCATCAACATCCAGCAGAGCGGTTCAAAATT
Organism: Candidatus Bathycorpusculum fermentans; assembly: GCA_009787175.1. GTDB lineage: Archaea > Thermoproteota > Bathyarchaeia > Bathyarchaeales > Bathycorpusculaceae > Bathycorpusculum > Bathycorpusculum fermentans. Next base: position 3,273 of record WRGM01000142.1, read on the forward strand.
GATAATGAACGGTGGCCTCGTTGAGGGGAATACAGCTGGAGGTATGGGGCCTGGTATAGCAGTGAATAAAGCGGGAGACTGCTACTTTGAGATGAACGGCGGTACTGTTGAAAACGGACCGAATGGAGTTTTACTATTCAATAACCGCGCCGCCATTTTAACGGCAGTCAGAGAAGATAATGATTGCAATAGTCGCCTTATTTTAAACGGAGGCAAAGTCTCTGGTGTGACCATAAATAGCCTTGTCGCTTATGCAACTAATACAGCAAACCAGTACCGCAATTTATACATACGCGAGAATGTGGTTATCGGGACTGGATATGTCGCTGTTGCCGGTGCAATGCAGAGTGCAACCAGTACAACCAACATTCCAAGACAGGTCAAACTCTTACCAGCGAACAGTTTCGGCGATATTTACATTGGAAATCCAAATAAAAACCTTTATCCGACAATATCATCTGCACTGCCTATAGGCTGGACCATGCCTTCTACAACCGACAATGTTATTGCTTTTTGGATAAAAAAAGCAGGTACAGCTGATTTTTCCGTTCCTGCACCAACAAGCGGTTCTGGGGGCGCAAACTATAACACTAATCTAAAATACTTTGCAGCGGTACTGGAAACTAACGCTGCAGGAACAGCTAGTGGCACTGCCATAAAGCTTTACCCAACTGAAATCAAAAATGGACAAATCATCGTGTCAGTTCCACTTAGCACACACACAAACGGTGCCCTAGTAGCTCTTGTTCAACCGTCAAGTACATACGGTGAAATCGAATTTGACGCTCCCGCAACCTTGACTTACATTGTAGGTGATCTCAGCTATACTATTCCATACACAGGTGAATATGATATATCAATGCTCCTTGGTGAATTGATAACTGATGGACACAACGAATTAAATACATTGGTCAATCTAATTATACATCCAGACCCCAGTACCGTTCCTGACACCTCAAGTTTTGATATCATTTCAAGCGACATCTTTGAACTTGATGGCACAGTAATTTGGAATCCAGTCAACTGGGAATTAGTTGTTCCCGCAAAATTAAAACTTGGTTGGAGTTCTCCTACAGCAAACCCAGTTACAACATTTGAGTTTGATTGCACACTTGATGATACAGACTTTGTGGATGGCGCTATTCTATCTCTTACTGGCGAATTGGAGATCAAAGGCGGCCCGATACCTCCAAAGTATTATCTTATTTCTGGTAATTATGCAAACACCGAACTGATTGTACTCAAAGGCGATCTTTACATAAGCAAAAATCTTTCAGGTGATGCCGCAGAACCAACAAAAGATTTCCACTTTACAGTGACATTTAGTAACAGTGGCACTTATGATGGCGTTGCAAGCGGCAGTAACATCAATTTAAAGGGTGGTGAGAGTCGTCTTATCGCTGATATACCTCAAGGCATAGAATATACCGTTACCGAACTTGAGGCAAATCAGAACGGTTATACAACAACATCAACAGGCACAAGCGGTACAATATCTGATGAATTGTCTGAAGCAATATTTACCAACACCAAAAATAACCTGCCACCAGTCGACGAGGCAGAATACACGGTAATATACCATGGTAATGGTAACACTAATGGTTTAGCACCTGTAGACAACAATAGTCCATATGAAAGTGGCAGCAAAGTAACAGTTATGGGACAAGGTACACTTGCTAAGACAGGTCATTCTTTCATTGGTTGGTCATTAACTTCTACCGCAAACACAGCAACATACACTTCAGGCTCCACTTTCTACATTACAGATAATACGCTACTATATGCAATATGGAAAGCAAACTCTTACACAGTAACATACCAACCTGGTACACACGGCACATTTACAGCACAAACTACAACTGGACTACACTATGGCGATACAACTCCTACGGCACCAACAGTAACAGGTGATACAGATTGGACATTCACCGGTTGGTTACCCATACCAACAGCAATAGTCACAGATAACGCCACATATGTAGCACAATGGACCCAAACAGCAACACCATCCCCATCTGCTACCGCAACGCCAACGCCAACGCCAACGCCAACGCCAACTATAACCCCCGTCCCAACTACAACTGTAACCTTAATACCAACTTTAACACCTGCACCAACGGGATCTCCTTCGATAGGTGGCGAAGATGATCTGCAGGGTTGGGCACTTTTCAATTTAATGTTAAGTATAATAGGTGTTATATTGGCAATAATAGTAGTAATTGTTTGCTTGTTGTTACCGCTGATGAAGAAACAAAAAGATGAGCAAAAAAATATTAAAAACGTGACTATACCAACACAAAATAACAGACAAGAGTCTGAGAAGCAACAAAAACAACATAGAAAATTGTGGCTAATTACAACACTTGCTATGGGTATTGCAGGCATTATTGTATTCTTTCTCACCGAAGACATGAAACTCCCAATGATACTGATAGATAAATGGTCTATCGTAAATGCTGTCATTTTACTAGTGGAAATCATAGCAATAGCATTCACATTCAAACGCAAAGATGCACTTAAAATCAAACGAAAATACGAATCTAACTCCACTAATCTAACCTAATGAATAAACTCTCTTTCTTTTTTTATAAAAAACCTAGCAGAATACCTGCCGCGTTAGCGGCAGGATGAATGCGTCAGGTCTATTAGTGCTATAGTTGTAGTTTTCATCACCGTTAGATAAGGGAGGTGATAGATTGGATAAAGCGAAATCTTGTGCTTTCCAAGCTAACTAGGGGAAAACTGGAAACTCGTAATGTGTATATTTTTTGAAATATTATTAATTAAAATGTTTATATATTGCGTCTATTTCCTTTAGTTAGTTGGCGTCAAATATGAATGTGTCAAATAGATGTATGTCGTTAAATTTCATTTCAAAATTTAAATTGCAAAATTTCGTTCGTAAAAGTTTAGCATTAACTGTTATTTCTTTCTTAATTGTGCTAATAATCTCTTTTTCTGCCATGTTTTCTGCGTTTAGCGGTGTCTCATTTTTTGCATCTGCAGCAGATGTGCAAGCTACGAATGAAAATGACCTAAGAACGGCTGTTGCTGGAGCCACAGAACCTACAATTATTACTATTATGAGCGATATCGATCTCACAGCTACTACACTTACTATACCTGCTGGCGCAGATATAACATTAAAAAGTGTTGATTCAACTGCATTTTGCAAACTTAGTGGAGCGTATGGTAAATCGGTTATAACGGTTAATGGTAAATTAACGCTTGACGGAGTTATTCTGACACATTTTAGTACCGGCGTTGGTAATGGGGTAACTGTTAACCGTGGCGGCACATTAATCATGATTGATGGTGAAATTTCTGATAATAGAGATACCAACGACGGAGGTGGTGGAGTGTATGTAGTTGCTAATGGCGCTAGTTTTACAATGTATGGCGGCGTTATCTCCAATAATATTGCAGACCAATGGGGTGGCGGCGTAAATATTGAACCTGGCTCCACTTTTAGTCTGTATGGTGGTGTAGTATCAAATAACAAAGCTAATGGTTATGGTGTTGGTGGTGGTGTGTGTGCTGATGGCGTTTTTGAAATGTTTGGCGGTGAAATTTCTGGCAATACAGCTATACGAGGTGGCGGTGGTGTATATAGCAGAGGACAAAGTGGTGCGAGCAATTTTACAATGGTGGATGGTTTAATTTTTAACAACTCAGTCACATCTGGGTCTGGTTATGGTGGTGGTGTAGCCGTTTCAAACCCTTGTGTGTTTACCATGAAAGGCGGCAAAATTTTAGATAACACTGCCCCCAGTTATGGTGGTGGTGTATACATTAGTGGTGCTACTTTTAACATGACTGGTACTGGTATACTTTCTGGTAATAATGCTACTGATGGTGGCGGTGTATACCTAACTGGTATTGCTGGTCGTTTTAATATGACTGATAGCAGTGTAATTTCTGGTAACCTAGCCAAAAATAACGGTGGTGGTGTATATGTGGGTAATGGCTGGTTTAATTTAACTGGTGGCACAATTTCTTATAATACGGCAACACAAAATGGTGGTGGCATTTGGGTTACTGATTCACCTGTTGATACTACAGGTCTTGAAAGACTCACAATTGATGGTGATGTAACATTTTCAAATAACATTGCTTTTGACGCATATGACCGAGACCCTGTGCATGACAGTTACTATATTGCACTCATTGGTCCAGATGTAATTTGGTCTGAGCCTTTTATTCAGGGATATAATAATTATGACATAAGTTACATTAGCAGTATACCTGAGGTTCTTTACAATATAGAGTACAACTCTAATACTGGTATTGGTTCTATGGATAAAACAGTTGCAATTTATGATAAAGCTGTTACATTGAAACCTAATGCTTTTAGTAAAACTGGTTATACTTTTACTGGCTGGAATACTGCAGCTGATGGCACGGGCATTTCTCATACTGATGCTGAAACATTTAGTTACATTTATGATCATGATTTAGAATTATATGCTCAATGGTCTATTATTCCTGTTATTCCCGTGTATGATTTTAGTGTTATGTATGTTGGCAATGGTGCGACTAGTGGAAATGTTCCAATCGATAATAATTTGTATACTTATGGCGTTTCTGTTTTTGTTGCGGCTAACACTGGCAGTCTTGTCCGGTCTGGCTATACGTTCATGGGGTGGGCTTACAGTAGTACTGCAGCTGTTGCTGATTTTGCTGTAGTTGGCAATTCTGTTTCGCCTGCTAGTTTCCAGATTTATGATGATGCAACATTGTATGCTGTTTGGATTCAAAACGTTTATGCGGTGTCTTATGAACCTGGTACACATGGTACATTTACTGTACAGATTACCAAGGATCTTCACTATGGCGATGTAACTCCTACTGCCCCTGCCGTTACAGGTGATGCAGGTTGGAATTTTACGGGCTGGTCCCCTACACCATCTGCAACTATAACTGGTAACGCTACTTATGTAGCACAATGGACACAAATAACAACTCCCACTTCACCCCCACCATCACCATCTGCAACTGTTGCTCCCCCTTCATCCCCCTTGCCCTCATCAACACCAACTCCGTCTGTCCCCTCAGTAACTTTACCTCCATCTGTATCGATAGTTCCACCACCTATACTTACTACTACGCCGTTTCCTCCTGTTACAAATGATAAGTGGGCTTTTGTGAATTTAGTTCTTAGTATACTTGGTGTTATCTTAGCTGTTATAGTAACAGTGTGTGCATTGTTACTAAAGAAGAAAGGAGCTAACAACGTTGAGCGGAAGAGTGTTAATTCTAAGACTGTTGGTGGTATAACAAGGCGTGATGATCAAAATAGTGGCGATGTGGCTGATGAAACGTTTTCTCGTCGTAGGAATATGTGGTTAATTGTTTCTGTAGTGTTGGCTGTTGTAGGTGTTGTAGTGTTTTTGTTTACTGAGGACCTAAACCTTACTATGGGTTGGGTGGATAAGTGGACTATTGTAAATGCTGCTGTATTTGTGATAAACGTAATAGTTGTTTTATTTGTGTTCAAACAAACTAAATCTGAATCTAGACAGAAATAGTTAGTTATTATCAATAAAACTCTACAATAACAAATCTATCTTTTTTTGTTACTGAATTTGTATACTTGAGTTGCCTTTTTTTCTAAAAGTATTTTTGTTATATAACCTCCTATGTGTGTGAGAGTTAACGGGTGAAAAGATGCCTGTTTTTTGTTGATAAAGTATAAATAATGGATTAATCATATTAAACATATATGAATTGTGGAAATATGGTGTTGAAATGAAACTACAAATAATAAAAAATCACAAAAACTTTGAAGCAGACAAGCAAGTAACCAATTTTCACATCCAAAATAAAGACTACTTTAAGAGGCCAAAAAATGAGTAATAAGCATAAATATAAATTTGAAACAATCCAAATTCACGCTGGTCAAGAACAGCCCGACCCAGCAACAGGTGCACGCGCAGTTCCAATATACGCAACAACCTCATATGTTTTCAAAGATAGCGCACAAGCAGCCAACCGTTTCAATCTCACCGAAGGTGGCAACATTTACAGCCGTATAATGAACCCTACATCTGATGTGTTTGAAAAACGCGTAGCAGCACTTGAAGGTGGCGCAGCAGCATTAGCAGTAGCATCTGGTGCAGCAGCAATCACATATGCAATACAAAACATCGCATTAGTAGGCGACCATATAGTATCTGCCTCAAACCTCTACGGCGGAACATATAACCTGTTTGCTAACACCATACGCGAACAAGGAATTGAAACAACTTTTGTTGATCCGACAGATGTAAACAATTTTGAAAAGGCAATAAGAAAAAATACAAAACTCATATTTGCCGAAACACTGGGAAACCCAAACTCTGACGTAATTGACCTTCAAGCTATCGCAGACATAGCTCACAAACATGGAATCCCATTTGTTGTGGATAACACATTTGCAACTCCTTACTTATTAAATCCCTTTGAATACGGTGTCGATATCATTATTCATTCAGCAACAAAATTCATCGGCGGACACGGCACAACAATGGGTGGTGTAATTGTCGATTCTGGAAAATTCGATTGGGCCCAAAACGACAAATTTCCTGGATTATCCAAACCAAATCCCTCTTATCATGGTATTGTTTTCACTCAAGCGGTTGGCAATCTCGCGTACATAATAAAAATTCGAACAACCCTCCTGCGCGATCAAGGAGCAGCAATTTCTCCTTTCAACTCATTTCTACTGTTGCAAGGATTAGAAACATTATCCCTTAGAGTAGAGCGTCACGTAACAAACGCGTTAAAGGTAGTAGAATATCTAAAAAACCATCCACAGGTGGAGAAGGTAAACCATCCATCGTTGACGTATGGATCTGCAAAAGAACTGTATCGTAAGTATTTCCCTAATGGTGCAGGGTCGATTTTTACATTTGAAATTAAAGGTGATGCTGAAACAGCTCGACGCTTCACCGAGAGTTTGGAACTTTTTTCGCTTCTTGCAAATGTTGCAGATGTCAAATCTTTAGTAATCCATCCTGCATCCACAACGCATTCCCAATTAAGTGAATCAGAATTACTCGCTATCGGAATCAAACCAAACACCGTTCGACTTTCAATTGGAACTGAACATATCGATGACATTATAGCAGACTTGGAACATGGTTTTAAACAAGCGAAATAACAAAAAAGTTGATAGATATGAGAAATATTTACAAATCGGTCATAGAACTAATTGGTGACACGCCATTACTTGAACTTATACAAATTGAAAAAGAAATCGGTCTCAACGCTACGCTACTTGCCAAGCTGGAATCTTTTAATCCAGCTGGCTCAGTCAAAGATAGAATAGCAAATGTAATGCTTGACGATGCCGAAAAGAGCGGTCTATTAAAGCCGGGTGCCGTTGTTATTGAGCCGACTTCGGGTAACACGGGGATTGGTCTTGCTGCTATATGTGCTGCGCGTGGTTATCAGCTTATTTTGGTTATGCCTGAGACTATGTCTATAGAGCGTCGGAAACTTGTGAAAGCGTATGGCGCAGAGCTTGTTTTGACAGATGGTACAAAAGGTATGAAAGGTGCAATTGCTAAAGCAGACGAACTGGTAGCTACTACACCTAACGCGTTTATGCCCGGACAATTTATTAATCCCTCTAATCCTGCTGTGCACAGGGAGACAACAGGGCCTGAAATTTGGCGAGATACCGATGGTGTGGTGGATATTTTTGTATCTGGTGTAGGAACTGGTGGTACGATTACTGGTGTTGGAGAATATTTGAAATCTAGAAATCCCTTGATTAAAGTGGTGGCTGTTGAGCCAAAAAATTCTGCTGTTTTATCTACAGGTGTTGCTGGTTCACATAAAATTCAAGGTATTGGTGCAGGGTTTGTGCCAAAAACGCTTAATACCTCGATATATGACGAGATTATTGCTGTAGCGGATGAAGATGCTTTTGATATAAGTAGACTGGTTGCTCGCAAAGAGGGTATACTTGTGGGGATATCTTCAGGTGCAGCGTTATGGGCGGCTATACAAGTTGCAAAGCGACAGGAGAATAAGGGAAAAACTATTGTTATTATACTACCTGATACTGGTGAGCGATATCTTTCTACAACACTTTTTGCAGAATAAACCGATGTTCACATGTCAAAACAATTTGTTATAGGAAAATTGATGAGAACATGCCTGTAAATATTCCAACCAATTTGCCTGCTGTGGAAACGCTTAGTTCAGAAGGCATCTTTGTTATGACTGAAAAGAGAGCGCGTTCACAGGATATTCGACCGCTTGAGATAGGTATTGTAAATTTGATGCCTACAAAAATAAACACTGAAACGCAACTTTTGCGTCTACTTTCTAATACGCCATTACAAATAGAAATTACACTTTTACGAATGAATAACCACGTTTATAAGAATACTGGACAGGAACATTTAGATGTTTTCTATCATACACATATGGATGTAAAGGATAAGTGGTTTGATGGATTAATTATAACGGGTGCACCAGTTGAGGCGTTGCCTTTTGATAAGGTGGATTACTGGGATGATTTATGTACTTTGATGGATTGGTCCAAAACAAATGTGTACAGTACTCTGCATATATGCTGGGGTGCTCAAGCAGGACTTTTTCATCATTATGGGATCAAAAAATATGAACTTTATGAAAAACTTTCAGGTGTATATCGGCATAAGGTACAAGTTTCTTCTAATTGCCTAATACGAGGTTTCGATGACGAATTCTTAGCACCACATTCACGCTACACAAATGTACGAGAAGAGGATATCCTAATAGCTGGGTTATCCGTTCTAGCAAAGTCAAATGAAACTGGCGTATATATCGCCGTAAGTAATGACCACAGACAAGTATTCATTACCGGGCATCCAGAATATGACAAAACGACACTAGACGACGAGTATAAACGTGACATAGGTAAGGGGTTAAACATCAAACCCCCTGTAAACTATTATAAAGACAACAACTTAAATAAAATCCCTACAATGCACTGGAAAGCTCACGCCCACCTTCTATTTGCAAACTGGCTCAATTACTACGTATACCAAGAAACACCATATCATATTACATCAATATAGCACATATGCCCATAGATTGGAGTGTCCACTTAAAGATAAGTAATCCAGTTTTTTTAAACGCTGTAAATATGTCTTAAGTGGTTAATGCATGCCAAAGTTTAAGTGTCAGATCCACCACCCCGCTTTTTTGAAACAACTTTAGTGCGTCTGGTAAATCTGCCCAAATGGTGACGTGTGTTGCTGTTTTTTTTGCTCAAGTAACCGTGTATACGCTTTACCAATAACACGACATTTCTTTGATAACCCTTTCAGAAAAGCATCCCACTTATCCGTTAGACGATACAGTCTTCCAAATGGTTCACTTTATTGTAAAGGCGGTGGAAAAATTGCAGTATTACGATGGCTGAGCACCCAAGCGGAACACCTTTTCGTGTACTACGATCAATAGACTTGGTGATCCAAAGCTTGTTTTTTCTAACCCACAAATGCCACACATAATCAAACTTCATCTCCATGATATTCTCAGCGATTTTGGACTAAGAATAGTTTAACTCCTGTCTCTATGATCCATCGGTAAACTAGTGAGGGTAGGCTGTTAAAAATTTTGGAGAGCATACGGACCATTCCTGTACACTGTATAAATAAACAGTAGCAAAATTTTTGACACCCTATTAGTGGCACTGTAGCCATGTAGTCTAAAGGTTACAAAACAGTTCATGGCTTTTTGAGACAGCTTATTATTATAGTTAACATGTTTTTGAAAAAATTGTACCACAGACAATCTGCTATGAACTGCTCGCCTGTAGTCAACATCAACCCCAATAAACCTTAAAACAAACAACATACATGACAACGATCATCATAGCGAAGCGGTTGCACAGGATTATGAACAAGTTGTAAAAGGGTACATTAAAACAACTGACAAAAATAAAACATCTGTTACACAACGCGCTAAAAATATGCCATAAAATATTTAACATAACAACCATCACACCAACTACATATCAAATTTTTAAAAAACAAAATTCAACACCACTATCAAGTGAGTCATCTAAGCCGTTGGAAAACAAAAAAGTGGGAAACAAAACAAAAACATATCACATTATAATGGGGGCAAGTAAGCACATTTAATCCAGTCCATAACACAATTTTTCTGTTTATATATGACTAGACAAAATATTATCATTATATAAGTGGTTTTTGAAACGTTTTTTATAAAATAAAACTGTTTCCAAAAAGTTTCACATTGTTTCCCACATTTGGAAACACCTTGGAAAATAGTCAGTAACTCTTACGAATAAATAAAAGCCATAACAAAATATGATACATATCCAAAAACTCTTAACACCTTCTCCAATCCTAACATAGACATGGCGCTATCAACTCACACACCCCCGTCTCACTTCTACCGCTTGTCCCACAACTAGAACATGTACACAACACAACAAGCTCAAGGTCTTAATCCTGGGTCTAAGTTTCGAAAAATTAAGCAAAGTTCTTTGGTGTTTACTGTACAAACCATTTTTTGAAAAAGTGCTCAGCTGACCTGGAGAAAAACGTAAAATGACACCTTTACACCACATTACGCACCATGGCGTATGAGAACAGGTTTATATCTAATCATAAGTTAAGCCTGTTTTTTTCTTAATATTGAAATATTAATTTTTAAGTTTGTGTTTAAATTGTTTAAGTGTACTTTTTGTATGAAAAATGGGGGGGGGGTTATTGGTGAAAAATGGTATAAAAGTAAGTCTGAACTGGTGGACCGAGGGGGATTTGAACCCCCGACCTCTTGAGTGCAAGTCAAGCGTTCATACCAGCTGAACTATCGGCCCTTGTTTTTGTTGTAGCATCATTTGTTTTCGGTAATATTTATCTTTTGTATTTTTTTGTATGTTATGCTGTTGAAAAACTGTTTGTTTATTTGTTTGAAAAAATAAGATAAGTTGGATTTTAGGATTTAGGTTTTTTAGTATCTGCGTGGTTTTGCTGGTCTTTTTTGTGCCCAGCATTCGCGGCAATATACTGGTCTCTCTGGGTCTGGTACGAATGGTACTTCGCATTCTTTACCGCATTCAGAGCATGTTGCCTTGTGTAATTCTCTCTCAGTCACTATTTTCAACTCCTTCTAACTGTTTATGATGCATAACGTTACTGTTTGCACTTTACTTTACTGGATTGTTGACGGTGTAATAAAGATTTATCTATAAACTAGTATGAACTTGAAATGTACATATTCTTATTGCTAACTTTTATGCTAATAAATGGTTTTGTTGTAAAAAGAGTTGAGAGTATTTTGTTCTCTCTTTTTGAGTTGTTGTTCTGTCCTATGGTTTACTTTGCTAGAGTTATCTCTATAGTGGAAACCATTCTGGACTTGTTTTCGCCTTCTCTTGGTGGCATCTCAGCTGTTCCTATAGCGATTTTTTTTACTTTGAGGTCTTTTATGAAGCGGCTTCTTGCGATTTCTGCGACATCTACTGCTGTAGTGATTGCTTGACCTCTCGCTTTCAAAGTTATATCGCTAATGTTTCCTGAGGAGAATGCCGTGATGATGGCTAGAACATAGCTCATTGGAGGTTTATTTCCAACTAGTATTGTATCTTGTTGTTTTTCAGTCATTCTTTTTCACCTGTACTATATGTTTTCTGCCATTTCTGACAGTTTGCGTAACTATAAATGTCAAGGCTTGTTTATAAAGTGATTCAAACAAATATCACCGTTTTATTGATTTTTAACACGTTTGTTTTTGTCACGCAAGAAATAGCGTTGTTTTCTCACAAAATAATTTCACCCCTCTCAATTAGACTATGGTTAAAGTCAAAAAGAAGGGTGAACTTAAATGGTGTCTAGAAAAACATGC
>WRGM01000143.1 GCA_009787175.1 Candidatus Bathycorpusculum fermentans
TCAACATAAATGATAACCTTACTTATACCAGTTCACCACCCACCACCAATCTATCGTTAAACACTATCAAAACGTTATTTAGTTAGCACCCTCAAAATTGGAAGTAAATGGTAAACAAGTATGAAGAGACAATAACAGTTAAAACCATAAATACACCCTACATTTTAGGGTAATCACGTGCAAATCTCAATACGATACTTCACTATATTGCGAGAAATAAGCGGTAAAAAGGAAGAAACACTCGCCTTCCCAGAAAACCAAAAAATCACAATAGCCGAAACATTAAAAACGCTATCTGACAAATATGGCAAACCATTCACAGACTACCTTTTTGACACAAAAGGTCAAGTTAAAAATTTTTTACAACTACTCATAAACGGAAATAGCATAACAACCGCGGACAAACTGGCAGCAACACTCCAAAATGGTGACACCTTAATAATTTTACCCCCAGTCGGCGGCGGCTAAAGTGTATAGAAGTATGTAGGGCTATAATAGATGGTTATATTGGTAGCATTCCGCCCCAGAACATTGTTTTTTTGCGCATTAATTTAACGTATTCTTTAAGGACGGTGATTTCTGCTTCTGTTAGATTGTCTAAGTGGTTGGTGAATAGTTTTTTGACGTCGTCTTCGGGGATTTTTACATAGAGTATGTCTCGTTCAAATATGTGTCTGCCGGCTATGGGTTTGTCCATGGAAATTGCTACTTGTTCGCCTGTTTTAGCTTCGCCGACTGTTCTGCCCTCGTCTTGGACTTGTTGAATTTCGCCTAGTTCAGAGCTGTCTTCTACGCGTATAAGTGATACTTTTGGTTTTACTCTGCCGCCTTTTATTTCAACGCCTACAACTAGGGGTTTGGCTCTGCGGAATATGCAGTTGGGTAGCACTTGTAGTTTTCCGGGTTTAATTAGGGCGTCAAATTCTTCTTCGCTTTTTCGCTCACGTTTTTCTTTAACCCATTTGAGATAATTGTCTATAAGGTTATAGACTACAGGGTCGCGGAAAATTTTGACGTTGCTAGTTTCAGCTTCTTCTTCGGCATCAGGTAGAGTTTTTACGCCGAAGGCTAATATTGTGCCTACGAGAGAGTCTCGTTGTCTAACTACGGAGGCTTCTATAACGTCGCGTTTACTTATATCGCCTACGTCTGCGCTTCTAACTTGTACGTTATTGTTTTTGAGGATTTCAGCTATAGCTTCAAGGGAGCCTAAAGTGTCGGCTTTGACGATGACACCATCGATTTCTTTGGTAATTCTAACTCTGCCGACTTCTTCAGTTATGTGGTCGCAGTATGTGGCAACATCTGCGCCGGGTGGTACTGCGAGTATGGGAGCGCCTGCTAGGGCGTCTTCGAGGTTGGGTGCGACGATTTTTACGCCAGCGCTGGCGTAAACGCTGTCTACGCTTACAAATTTGTCTCGTGGGTCGCGCATTTCATCTAAAGGTTTGGGTACTAATAGTGTGCGGACGCGTGCTATAATGGGTCCTTGTTTGCCGCCTAGTACAACGAGGTCGTCTTTATTTAGAGTTCCATCATAAACTATAGCGTTTAGAGTCATACCTAAGCCGGGTTCTTCTTTAACTTCTAAAATAGATCCCTTTGCAGGTCCATCAGTTGTTTGAAGTCGCTTCTTTAAAAATTGTTGTGTTAAGCCAACAAGTATCATAACTAGTTCAGATAAGCCTTCAACTGTTTTAGCACTTGTAGGCACTAAAGCCACATTCTGTGTAAAATCGCGAATATGATCAAAACGATCAGTTTTAAAGCCTAACCGGCTAAAATCACCCATAACATGATATAGACGATTATCAACCTCTTGTTGGACAAAACTAGACTGTTTAGCATATGATTGCAAAAACGGTGAACCCTCTGTAGATTTCCAACCTGGAACACGATCAATCTGATTTACAGCTACAATAAAAGGAGTCTTACGAGCCTTCAAAATCTCAAGACACTCAAAAGTTTGAGCCTCAAAACCACGCAGAGAGTTAACGACAAGAATTGCAATATCAGCAACACTCCCACCTCGCCGCCTAAGATTAGTAAACGCCTCATGCCCAGGAGTATCTACAATAAGTAAACCAGGAATTTCAATACCAGCCTTAAAATTAGTCATGTAAGGACCAATGAGCTGCGTCAGAGTTTCAATTGGGAAAAAACTAGCACCTATATGCTGAGTCATACCACCTGCCTCTCGAACTTGAACATTAGTTTTACGAAGCATATCAAGCAACGAAGTTTTACCTGAATCAACATGACCTAGAACACAAACAATTGGCTGACGAATAGACATAGCACATTTCCTCCCTAAACAACACCTATAAACCTATAAATTAACGCAATCTTGACTAATAAAAATACTCATCAAATAATAAAAATAATTATCAATCAAACTATGCACCATTGAAAAAAGTGTTCATAAACTGCTCATGAAACGCTTCATAACCTGCATCATCAGTTTCAGCCCTATCAAACTCGGGAGCCCAACAATGAAACACTCCACCACCAGCAAGATAACCCAACACAAGCTCATATACCATAAACGCGTCAGTTACTGGCCTATCTAACCATAACAAGATTATATGTACTCGCCCGTTTAAAACCAAGTTTGGAATAATAATCTGGCACCCCCGTAATTAAAACCGCTTTATATCCCATTTCCTTGGCTCTCAGCAGGCTATACCGTACAAGAGCCTTACCTATACCCTGCCGTTGATACTTTGGCAAAACCGAAAGCGACCCAAAATTAATAGTATCAACATCCCGACCATCTGGACGCTTAAATTTACTTTTCGTATAAAGAATATGACCAATAATTTCACCCTCATATTCTGCCACAAAACAAAGCTCTGATATAACACTATCAGAGTTTCTCAGTAGATATAGCAAAAAATGCTCATCCATCCGCCGCCATCCGGGATAATTAACGGGTAAAAACGCTTCATACGTTAACCGTAAAAGCGTATTGTAATCATCTGGTTACTCCTTGCGGATTGTAATGTTCAATTACTTCACTTCTTTTTACGAGACCCCGCTGCTACATCTGGACCAGCTTCAAGTTTAGTAGGCAAATACTTGTCTACAATATATGTTAAACCGTAGCGGCTGAAAGCTTCAAGTTCTGTTTTTCGTCTGATTTTAAGGAAAGTTTTGATTTCACGCTGCCATATAGGGTCATTTTGGTAACGTGGATCCTTTTGTAGTTCATGTAGCCGTTTAATGTCTACTTCATCTAATGGGTCAGTTGGCAGTTTGTATTCAATTATGTCGCTTGCCCAAACGCCACTCCATACGGCGTCAGGAGTGTTTAGGTCTCGTAAGTGTGCAGCGTTAGCTGAACCTGAAATTATAACTTGCGCAATATGCATTCCCCAGGGGTCACCATCGGTTAAGATAAAGACGGGCAAGTTAAGCTCATCGTGTAGTCGGCGTATGAAACTGCGTGTTTGTCTTGGGGCTTGTCCGCCACAAGAAATTAGAAGAGACTTGTGTTTGCTATGGACACTTTCTTCTATAAATCTAGTAAATAGTGCACCTTTCTCAATAGCTATAATTTTATCAGCGCTAGTTTTTAAAAATTCAGAAGAAGTTATTGCCGGCCCTATTAGTACTCCATCGGGGTGGCTAGTTAGATTAACTGTTTTACCTTCATAGCCAGGAACTGTATATGCCACATCTATATCGCCAAATATGGCACTGCGCTCTTCGGGGAAAATATTGAAATCTTCTCGGGCAAAGCCTGTAAGAGTTTCAAGATCAGTTATAATGTTATTTGATTCTTGCTGGTCAGAAAAGGTCATCTCATAAGCTTGAGCGGAGTAGTAGACATCTCTTAAAGTAGACGTTTTACGTTGACTTGTAAGTTCATTACTAAATAATGCAACCCAGGCAAGCTGAGTAAAGGGCTTAATATGCCTAATGTTTCGGGTACTACGCCCAACACTTTTCTCACCTAAAACGTACTGACGCAGCTTTTCATCATAAGTTATATTTTCAGTGCTACGACTGGGCATGTTGACCATTGGAAAAATTCCTTGGTCAAGCTGATTGTATACCGAAGTCCCAAAGGATTTAAGACCATTAAGGACCTCCTGCTTTCTTTCAATAATTTTAGCTTTCTTCTGTGCCATACTTTTGCACACTCTTCAATAATTTATCTATATCAGGCCGTCTAGTTTGCCCAGATAATGTAGTTGAGAACTCTGCGATTCTAGGCAGATATTTACTAAAAATACTAAGACGCTTCTTTTCCATATGCACATGTTCTTGACGTGTTAAAAAGTGGGAAAGCTGCCGGGAAACTTCACGGATAGCATTTGCCTCTTCCTTACGAACCTCAATACGATCAGAAATAAACTCTTTACCAACAGTCTTGTATGGAACCTTTGTACTACAAACATGAATAACAACAGCTATAGGCATATCAGGAGTTACTTTATAACGCCGCCAATTCATAGCAGAAATAACCTTGTAAGCTACATCACTTGCCTCATCGTAGAGAAGAGGAATTTTATTAGCAAAACGATAAATCACAAAACTACCAGTTTTAGGAACACCACCACCATAGGCAATAGCCATTTCCACAATAAACGGATGACCAGCATATGTTGAGGGTTTACGTTGATGAACCACTAAATACTCAGGATTTAACTCTTTCATAACACCGGCCTTAAGCAACTCTTCACCTAAAGGCGACAAACAATTAGCATCAGGCGGCAAGAAATCCTTATAACGCTTTAAGTTCTGCATTAATTGAACAATTTCCTCATGCGAGAGCTTCTTGGGACTTTTATTAACCGGAAGACCAGCAAATTCCAAAAACTTTTGAGCAGTAATTTCACCCACACGATGAAAATGCTGCCTAAGAAAAGTAGACAGGTTAATACAAGTAGTTACCTGAATAAGACGCTGAAGCAACTCTACATCCACACCATAAGGATGCGGATGAGTCTCCGTCGGCGGATCAGGCATAACAGTTGTAACACGAGTAAACTTGTACAACCGCCCTTTAGGATCAACAAAAGTAATATTCGCATAAGGATTAACCATGGCAGTTTGTTTAAAATATTCAATAATTTTAGGCATAGCCCGCAAATAGTCACCTTCAAGGGTAAACTCTATTATTGTCCCGCGCCAACCGTCCTTATTAGTTATAACTTTACGGTCTAAAATTATTGGCTTATTACGCTGAATATCAATCATTAACTTAAAACTGTAAATTTTTTCCTGACCAGTACTTGAGGTTACTAAAACAGGCTTATGAGTTGTTATTTGTCCATAGAGAACAGCCATTTTTCCACCTAAACCAAAGGTGCCTCTTGCCTGTTTTAGTTTATATTTTGAACCATAGAGAACTTGTCCAAAAGCGGATGGGATGAATCGGGGTTGAATACCACTGCCGTTGTCTTGAACACGGAGTTTATAGATTTGAGTGTCTTTTGTAGCTTCAGATTCAAAGGATAATCGAACATAGACATCTGGAGGAATTTTTTGACTTTCTGCCGCGTCAAGGGAATTTTCTACCACTTCTCGTATTGCTACGAAGATACTTCTTGACGGGTTAGTTAAACCTGCTATGTCTCGGTTGCGATAGAAAAAGTCCGATACACTCATTTCTTCAAATGTTGTTTGAGACACGGTTATTTACCCACTCCAGTTTTAAGATACCTATTTTTCGTAAGTATACTTACTGCTTGTTCTTTAAGTTAACTGAAACTATAAAATAAACGCTTCATTTTTAAAAAGCAAAAAAACCGAAAATATGTATATTTTTGCCGTAAACATGTATAAAAAATAGGCAATAAACAAGCATAAAACAGGCTACAATACTAATGAGATAGAACGAATACAATGAAAGTTTCCAAATTGTATCTTGCAATTATATCCTTCACATAAACTTTGTACTTTTTAACAGCAAACTGCTTAAAGAAAAATAGAAACACTAACCTAAAGACCAATGTTAACATAAGATAAGGCAATAATTTAAAATAACACCGTATGCTTAATGTAACATTCAACTCTAATAACACGGTTGGAACTGAAAATGAGTGAAAGCAACATCTGGATAACTTTAGCTGAAAAGATCGTTGGAATAGTCCTGATAATCATTAGCGGATTAATGCTTTATTACACC
Source organism: Candidatus Bathycorpusculum fermentans (assembly GCA_009787175.1). Lineage (GTDB taxonomy): Archaea > Thermoproteota > Bathyarchaeia > Bathyarchaeales > Bathycorpusculaceae > Bathycorpusculum > Bathycorpusculum fermentans. Next base: position 6,137 of record WRGM01000143.1, read on the forward strand.
GCAACAACTAGTGCTTTAGGAAAATTTGATGTAATATTTATAGTACTAGGAGTAGCTGTATTAATTGTCGGTATAATTCTACTGCTTATTAAACCACAAGAATAAAAACACAAAAAATCCCCAGTTTTCTAACTAGCAAATTTTATGTGTCATAAATAATCTCAGTCCAATATAACCCATTTTATGTATATTATTACACATACCATCATTACGTGATAAGTAAGCTAAACTAATGGCGTATTATTTCTAAAACGTAAACTTGAGCAATTGAACAAATAAAATATAAGATGGAGTAAATTAGTAAAAGTTGAGGGTTTCTTTGCGTTTTTCGGCTTCTTCATGGAATCGGAGTACTTCGTCTATTATTTCCACGTTTGAGAGCAACATTCGTCTGCAACAGTATCGTTTAACTTCAAGACTATCAAGTACATCGCTTGCGTTTTCGCCGGTTTTAATACGGCTTGCAAATTCTTCCCATTTGTCTCCAACCAATTTGCCGCAGGTGAAGCATCTTACGGGAATTATCACTGTCTTCTTTCACCTTACCTATAGCTCTTCTGTACTTTTGCACGTGCTCCAGAACCACCAACTTTTTTGGTTTCTTTAATTCTTGAGTCACCAACAATCATTGTTCTATCGTATTCACTAAATACTGCGCGCAAATGTGTACTCTTAGTCCATTTAAATAAAGCATTGGCAACTGCCATGCGAGCTGCTTCAGCTTGACCCATGAAACCGCCACCGCTGGTGTGAACATCAAGGTCTACTTGTTTCCAAATGTCTCCGCCGGCTTGTAGGAGGGGTTCCATGATTTTTTCGCGTGCAATGTTAGGTTCGTAAATTTCAACAGGTGTCAAGTTTATACGTACTCTGCCTATACCTGATCTGACTACTGCTCGTGCAGTAGCAGTTTTTCGTTTTCCGCTAACAACTATTACTTTTTTTGATGGCATAATTATTCACCTTGATTCCATCCGATTTCTTTAGATAACTCAGCTAACGTGAGGGATGGCCCTTTAAGTTTTGATGCTTGAGCTTCTTCGAATTGGATTATTTGCTTATCTTTAAATTCTAATGGGATGCCCATGTAAACTTTTAAGCGTTTAAGAGCTACTTTACCTTTTGGTTGGCTGCAAGGTAGCATTCCGCGGACGGTTTTTTTGAGCATTCTATCGGGTCTGCGGTAGTGGAATGGACCACGTTCTGGTGCGCCTACTTCGAGGAATAAGTGTGCCTCTGCAACTTTACTTTTCTTTTTTCCTGAAAAAATCGCTTTTTCAGCATTAAGAATAGTTACGTATTCACCGTTAAGCAAAAGTTTGGCAATCTTGCTTGACATTCTACCAACGATTAACCCATCAGCGTTTACGTAAGTTATTTGTGATTTGGCTGACATGTATTTCACCGGATAATTTTAATGTTTGACCCCTTGGGATTATCTGCAATAAGCTCAGGGATTGTTACATATTTTGCTTTTATTGCATCAAGTTTTGCTTTTGCAAGTCCTGAAATGCTAAAAGCAGCTATTGTAATTGGGTGATTTAATGAACCTGTTCCAAGAATTTTTCCCGGAACGACAACTATATCATCGCGTTTTGTATTTCTGTTGATGTTACTCAGGTTCACTGCAACACGATTAGAGCGAGGTTGAGCTAATTGTTTAGCTACGGCTAGCCAAATTGGCGCGCTTTTTTCTCTGCTCTCTTTCTTTAATTGTTTAATGAGTTGAATTAATTCTGGGTTGGTTGATTCCGTTTGTATCATTATATTTCTACCTTTGCTTGTTCTTCAAATTCCTTAAGTTGTTGCTTTAGGATTTTTGTTGCTTCTCTAAGTACGCATTCAGGTGGAAGTGCACCAGTTGACTCTAAATTGAGAATGAAAGTGTCTTTTTCCCATTCAACTTGGATCAGAGAAGGTTTTTTGGGACATATTTCCACGCAGTCCATGCATAGAGTACATGAGTGTAAATCGCGGACAGCAATTTTTGCATTTTTAACTTCTAGCGCTTTTTTAGGACAAACATCTGCACATTTTTTGCAATCATCACAGGATGTTGCGGGAGGCGTGATTTTTGGATAATATTTATATGCAGAAACGCAGACGGGTTGCCATTTTGTGTGGATCTTACCTGTACCAAGTCTTGCGTATGCTTCTAGTTTTATTTTTTGACCCTTTGCGAGTTTGACTATTGGAATTTTATCAGATACAGGAACGATTGCGGGGTTTTCAGAAACAAGTTCTCCACTGTAGACTGTTCGTGTACCGCCTTTTGCTTCTGCGTCTAGAGTTAACGTAACGCGACATTGTGGACAACCAAATTCGCTTTGACACGAGCAGGTTTCCGGAGTGTTATAATTATCAAGGTCTGTTTTTAATGGTGTAAGACCAAGTCTGTGAGCAATAATTTCATCTTGTAAAATTGATGAGTTATCGACCATTACGACATCGTCAATTGCCATGCATGGAACTTGAGCAAGTGATATTCGGCGGAGAGCATTCATTAAGGGAACCTCTGCACCTCTTACAATTGCGCTAAGGTTGTTATTATTTTTCTCAAGGATTTCAATTTTCACTTGCTAAGTCACTCCAATAATAGTCGCGGTATTAGTTAGGCATATTTCAAGTTTTCCATTAAAGTAAATATTGGAAGGAAGTTTAAACTCTTCTTCCTCTTCGACCACCGGGTCTTCGAGTGCCATCGTGTGGAATGGGAGTTACTTCTTCTATGCGTTCAATTCTGAACCCGAATCTTGCGAGAGCTCGAATGGCTGCTTGTGCGCCTGGTCCGGGGGTTCTTGGTCCGCTGCCTCCTGGTGCACGAACTTTGATGTGTATAGATGTTATGCCTTTGTCTCTGGCAACTTCTGCAGCGCCTGTTGCTGCACGCATAGCTGCGTATGGTGATGATTCCATGCGGTCTGCTTTGACGAACATACCACCTGTTGTGCGTGCAATTGTCTCTGCGCCACTAATGTCTGTGATGTGGATTAATGTGTTATTGTATGAGCTGAAAATGTGGACTATGCCCCATTTTTCATTGCGTTTACTGTTACTCAAAATCTACCGCCTCCGCCGCCTCGTCCGCCTCTTCTGCCTCGTGAGGATTGGCGAACTACATGTTCTTTAGCGACATATGTCAAGCTTGTGCGTAATGCATGTTCTTGGCTTGATAATGCGCTTGTTGTAGAGTAGCCTATTTTGTCTTCTTCTCCTTTGGGTACTATGTATCCAGGAATTGTTACTCTACGGTTGTTAATAGATATGTGAGCGTGTGTGATTAGTTGGCGTGATTGGAATATTGTTCGTGCTAAGCTTTTTCTGAAGACGATTGTTTGCAGTCTTCGTTCTAAAATGTCCTCGATGGTTAAGTCTAAGACGTCATCCAGAACAGATGTTTCCTGTAGGAGACCTAATTTTTTTAAGCGTGCTAACAGTTCGCCTTCCATTTTTGCACGTTCTTCAGGGGTTTTGCTGATTAAAGATCGTGCGATGCCTCTTACTTTGGATAGATATGTTTTATGACGCCAAAGTTCGTGTTTGTTTCTTAACCCGTATTGACCTAAAAGCTTAAGCTCCTCTTGGAGAACGTCTTTGCGCCAGCGGAAACGTGGCGTATCAAATTTCTTACGTTGTTTCTTCGGATCTCCCACGATTATTTGCCTCCTTCAGATCCGCCTTTTTGTTGTAAAGTCTTTTTCTTAACGCCTAAAGCTTTACCTGCGCGACCAGTGCATTTTGTTCTTTGACCACGGACTTTTAGGCTGTAAGCATGACGGTATCCACGCCAAGAACGGATTTCTTTATCTTTATCAATATCAGTTTTAACTTTGAAAATTAGGTCAGCAGTCAAAAGATGGATGTCTTTACCTGTTTCTGAGTCTTTTTGTCTATTATAGAGCCAGATAGGTATTCCATATTTTGCTGGGTCTCGAAGGACATCTTCGATTTTTGCGATGTCTGAATCTGTTATGAACCCTACGCGCAAGTCTGGGTTAACGCCTGCTTTTTTAAGGACTGCGTTAGATAAACTCATGTTAACACCTTTAACTTTCTTCACTGCGTAAGAAGTTTTAAGGGTACCTGATGAGTCAGCGCCCATGATACGTATTATGTGACGAAATTCCTGTGACATTCTAAATTTTCATCCGTTTTTAACTTGAAGCAGTTATACGAAATAAGGCAGTATTTATTTAAACCTTCCCTTGCTATAACATTCGTTTAATGAAATCTATAAACGGCTAGCCATCAGTTAAATCAAAAATTGGCTACATGTGTTCGATTGTTTCAATAATATTTACAGTTGAGGCAATCCATCGTAGATAAACATTAGTCATTGCACGTAAAGCAACAGTGTCATTAGCAGTGATAGTTAAAATAAGAATACAGTCCTGCACTTGTAAATCCACATTTGCTCGATGAGTAACAGGCGAGTTGATCTCAGGTTTTAAGGCTGTAACTGTTATGGCAAGCTGTTTAGAGTTAGAGAATTTTAGATGTATAGATGCCTTAGTCCTAACAGCCATGTTTTCACTTCAATAATAGTGAAGTATACAAATAGATAAGGTTAAGCTAAACGGTAAAAAAGAAATATTAGTGGAAGGAAAAAGGTGTTTACTCAGCTTCGGTGGTCTCAACTGTTGGTGCGGTGGGAGCGGCGGTTGTGGTTGTATTAGTTTCTTCTGCACCTTTTGCTGAGCGTTTAGCTATTATACCTAATTTTGTAAGTGGAGTATACGCTCCGCCTGCATAGGTATAGTTGCATTTGTTACATTTCCATACGCCGACGCTAACGCGGTAGACTCTTACAAAGCCGCATTGTGGGCATTTGTGAGGTCTTTTTAGTTCAGTTATTATTTTTACATAGCGTTTTCTAACTGTGGAACCGTATCGTGAGCCGAATCCACGTGTTGAACCGACTTTCTTCATTTTTGGCAATTTTTTCACCAGTTAAGTTTCTTGCGCAGTTCTGCTGCCTTTGCTTGTGCAAGCTTTGAGGCTTCTAAAATCTGTTGTGGTGTGAAATAGCCAGAACAACCTTTCTGGACGGCACATATGTTGCCTTTCTCGTTGACTGCTATGGAAATTCTTGAGTCCATTACTTGTTCTTCTTCGTATTGTGGATCTATAATTAGCTGGTTGTTGATTTTGCCTACTGTAACGGTGATTGGGCGGCTTTTCATTGGTAGTTGTGTGTATCCTTGTTTGATTTTTAGTTCGCCATCTTTGACTTCATAGTTAGATATTTTAGTATTCATTAATGCGGCTAGCGCGGCTAGCGCGGATGCATCGATCAGGTTTCCGTCATGGTTGAGGACGTAGACGTCTACGAAGACTACGAAGACTTTTTTGCCTGCTTCAATACAAAGTTTTTCTGTGTCAATAGCGTGTGATTCGCGGAGTCCACGGTCGACGATTCTTGCTAATTCAATGCTGTTCTCGTCTGGTGGTCCTGGTTCAAAGTTTGGTGACGCTAAAGGTACAAGTTCGGCATTTACTGTTTGTACGCCTTCATTAGGTGTATCAGGGAATGGTTCACCGGTTTCAACTTTGACGCCTACTAGAACCTGCGTTTTCCCTAGGTAAATGCGTGCGGAGCCTTCTGCTTTCTCGATTACGCCTTCTTCAAGTGTAATTGGTCTATAATCTTGTAGACCGCGTTCGTCTAATCGTTTTCCTTTTTCTATGTGTTGACTAATTTGTTTTAGTCTGACTTTTGTTATAAGTGATGACATTATTCTTCTACCTCGCTTTCTTCTACATCTTTTACAACCATGTATTTGGTTTTCAAAGCTTCTTTTTGCATTTCATAGATTTTTTTGCATCCACCCATAGCCATATCTACAGCTCGTTGGAACTCGTCTGGGGTGAGGATGCCGTCCATTTGAAGGAGTGTGATAGCATCTAACGCTGGCATATAAGCTACGGGGACATCTGCGGCACCAAGTTTGTCTTCTGCATCGTGTAAGTCGAGGACAACTGTGTCATCGACTTTGCCGGCTGCACAGGCAACTACGAGGTCGCGCATTGGGACACCAGCATCTGCAATTGCTAAGGCAGCTGCTGTTATGCTTGCGCATCTTGTTCCGCCGTCGGCTTGTAGTACTTCGATAAATACGTCTACGCCTGTTCTTGGGTAGAGTTCTAAAAATAATGCTGGTTCAAGTGATTCGCGTATAACTTTTGAGAGTTCTACTTCACGTCTAGAGGGTGCGGGTGATTTTCGTTCTTGAACGGAGAATGGAGCCATGTGGTAGCGGCATCTTAGAACCATTCTGTCTGCTAGAGCTAAATGTTTTGGATGCATTTCTCTTGGACCAAAAGCTGCGGCTAAAATTTTGTTTTTGCCATGTTCAATATAGGCTGAGCCGTCAGCGTTGGGAAGTACACCAACTTGAAGTTTTAATGGTCGAAGCTCATCTGCTTTGCGACCGTCTAGTCTTATACCTTTTTTGTCAATTAATTTATCATGTTTATCATTCATTCACAGGTTCCTCCATGCTTTCTTTGTTGTCTTTAAGTAGTTGAGTAATACGATCAGTTAGACCACTTGTATGTGATTCCTGTTCGATTTTTCTAATTGCCGTTATGGCAAGTTCTTCATCTTCAGGTGTCTTGCCAGTGACTAAAATTATTCCATTAAGTCCGAGCACGATTTGACAGTTTGTTTCCTGTTTAATCATAGAAATCATTGAGCCTTTTCGGCCGATGATACGGGGGATTTTTGTTGGTACTACATGAAGTATTTGTCCACGGGTAATTTTTCCAAGTCCGGGTTCCCCACCAGTAAGCTGTGGGTCATGTAGTCTGTCATATGATGCGACTTTTGCAACAATTAAATCGCCTGAAGTTAGAACTGCAGATAACTCGTCATTTTGGGGTTTAAAAGACCTGTTTAAAGCAGCGGATGCTCGTAATAGTGCATTGTAAGGTGACTGAATACTAACGGTCCAACCGTTGAAACCTACTTCTGTGACAGTTCCAATAACGATGTCACCTACTTTAGGCACATAAAAAGCTCTAAGTGCAACCATGTTGACTTTTTTGTTGTCGACATCTACAAGTCCAATTCTTTGTGCATATATTTTGTTTTCTTCAACATACGTGTTCTCGCCTGGTAAATAGTCGCCTTCTGCGAGTAATTCTCCAGGTGTTACAAGCTGTTTTTTTTCGAAATATGTTGGCATAAAATTCATCATCCAAATTTTTTTGTTTTTCATTATTTTTAAGATATTAATTTTGCTTCGCCACTTCCCTTAGTTACGTCACCAAGTTTGTTTAATACTGAAGCATATGCTCCGGCAGGCATTTCAAGTTCGCCATACCATGAACCGTCACCGCGCCATTCTTCACGTTTAAGAACTCCAAACGCTTTGATTGTTCCATAAGCTCTTGAAGCATATTGAGAGGGAATTTTTATTGCAACTGTTACTTGTTCAATTTTTAGAGCTAAAATGGGTCTAAGCAGTTTGACTATGTCTTTTGCTTGTTCTTCCACTGACTTGTATGGGTCAATGGGGTAGCGGATTTGTTCCATAGCGTTTTCGATACGTGCCGGTGGATGGGGTAGATTTGTTTTTGGGTCAACTGCTTGGCGTGCAATAAAGTCTATTATTTGTCTGCGTTTGTCTTCGACCATTTTGCGTCTTTGGTCGGTTGTTAATTGTAATGTTCCTTTTTTTAGAATTTCATCGGCAATTGTAAGGGGGTCGATTGTTTTGAAGACTTTTTTCATTATTTCTTCTGAAATTCTTGTGCCCTTGTTTGCGTCAGAAAAAATTGTTTCAGCGGCTAAAACTTCAGTTATAGCTGATGTTTTGCCGTTATGGTAGTCTAATGCTTTATGGGGTTTTACCAAGATTTCGAAGTGCTCGTTATCTTTGGTTAAGCGTGCAACGGTGAATTTTTCACTCATCACAACGTCACTTACTTGAACTTGATCCTTTAATGTAAGTGTCTATTTGCTCGTCAGAGAGCATTTCGAGTTTTTTAGTTGTAGCAGGGATTACGGCTATTTTGATTCTTGGTGGAAGTTGTCTTGTCTCTAAAGCTTTTACTAAGCAGTTTGCTGCAAGTTTTATTATATCCTCGAGGCTCATGTTATCTTTGTATTCTTCTTTTAGAATGTTTAAGACTGTTTCTCTTCCTGCGCCTAGGGCTGTTGCTTTGTATCCTCTATATGTTCCACTGGGGTGTGTTCCGAAAACACGTGAGCCAGTTTTGTCTACGCCTGCAAATATTAAGGATACTCCGAATGGTCTTACTCCGGCGTGTTGTGTGTACATTTGTTGTATATCGCATATTTTTTTGGTTACAATTTCAACATCTATGGGTTCATCATAAGTTAGTTTATTACTTTGGGAATGTATTCTTGCTTGTTCGATAAGAATTCTAGCGTCGGAGCTTAATCCAACAATTGCTGCGCCCACATGGTCATCCACGCGGAATATTTTGTAAGAATCTCCTGCCTCATCTAGGGGTTCGATACTCTCTTCAGATCCGAGTACTACGCCTTCGGCGGTTTGTATACCTAATATGGTAGCGCCTCTATTTACTACTTCCATTGCGTATTCGACTTGGAAGAGTCTGCCATCGGGGGAGAAAACAGTAATTGCACGGTCATAAGCACCTGGTGCTGCAAATACAGACATAACACGTTAACCTCACTTTACATTTCTACACTTTGCAGAGTTTCATATAATAACTATACTAAAAACCTTTCCTATTAATGCAAGAGTTTAACTATACAGCAAATACCAAGAACACACCTAAGAGTAAATGCAAACTAACGATAAAAATACATACACATACAAAACATTATCAATCAAGAACCACCAACAAGGACAGAAGTGTAAAATAAACAAAAGGCTCCTTTTGTGGATAAAAATCAGAAGCACCTGTTCACATCGATCATATCCATTTATGAACGTATCACCTTTTTCTTTTTACCGTTCGTGTGGCTTGGTGTTTATGTTATTTGTTGAGTTTGTTGTTTTTGGTGATATGCTATATAATGGTGCTGATAATTTTCTGTTAAAGAAGGCTTGTTCTATTGTAGGGTTTTTTATGTTTGTTTTTGTTGTTATTGGTTGGAGTGTTTGCCGTTTGTTTTATTTCCAGAGATTGTTCCGCCTGATTGGTTAAAAGTACCCTCGTTATATACACCTCCATAATCCGTCTTGGCAAAGTTATCTGAAATCTCACCGCCCAACATTTCAAAAACACACCCTTCACTATTCCACGCCTCACCAACATGTACACCGCCGCCCTCATTAGCAGTATTATTAGTAATTATGCCGCCTGTCATCTTAAAATAACCACCATATCTAATACACACACCCCCACCAGACTGTCTAAAAACTAGCACAAATAGCCAATAAAAAACAACATATAGCCGATTAACTTAAGTTTTAGAAGACGTTTTATTGTGTGTTATGACGTATAGCAGAGATTTCAGAGAGGCCGCAATAGCGTACAA
>WRGM01000144.1 GCA_009787175.1 Candidatus Bathycorpusculum fermentans
TCAATATGTGGGATACCCAATAAATATGTGCGCCTACTTATCGAATGTACCACTCACTATACCAAAAATTTTTAGCCTGATGACATTGGTATGTTACCTATTATATATGTTTGTTGGTGTATTTTTAAAAATCTGTGTATTGACGTTAAAATTATAAATTGACCGCAAATCTTTGATTACTACAATATCATGGGAGGTAAAAACACGGGAATTTCGGATAACTTGCCGCTACATGCGCATACGTACGATACTCACGAATATATCCGAGGCATGCAAGTAACATATCTGCCAGACTTAGCTTGGGCTTTGGATCACCCAACGCAAGACGCTTAACCAACGCACACGAAAGAATTTCTAACATTTTTTCAAATGTTGTACGCTTCACTCCAGTTATCCGACGAAACTCTTCATCACGACAAGCCTTAATATTTTCAAACTTCATACACCACCATACAAATAGTGCTAACAAGACATTAATTTCATTTTCCACAGTTATGCAAGAAGTCTAGTTTTAAAGGAACGTTATTTGTTAGTGAACTACTTAGGAGTACGTTGGATCGTTATAGCAACAGACATAAACGCTTTAGTACTATTCAACCTTGCAGAAGCCTATAGCTATAAGCAGGAAACAAAAAAGTTAAGGGGGAAGTTTAATTATTTAATTGCTTGTAGAGTTTTTTCTGCAATTATGGCACTGGCTAGGAGGTCATCTATTGTTGCTGTGAATGTGGCTATTTTGCCTTTATAGTTTATGTCTGTTATAACTTTGCAGTTGCCGTGTGTAGTGTTTATTTTTAGGCCTGTTGGTGTTTTTGAATTATCGGGGGATATAGCTTTTGTTATTGCCTTAGCGGTTTTAGTGTTAGAGTATTCAAGGGTTATCGTTGCTTGCAAGGGTCTCACCGTTTAATTGTCGCGCAACTAGCTCATTTGCTGTGGTTATAAAATTTTCAATTTGACTTGTAGGGACTTGGGCACCGGCTGCGATGTTATGTCCACCGCCTTTTCCTAAATGTTTCTCAGAGGCTAATCTCATAATATCTCCGAGGTTAACGCCCCTCTGTAGTGCTGCTTCTGTTGTGCGTGAAGAGATTTTAACAGAGTCTTCGCCGTCTACTTTTGCATATGCAATTAGAGGTTTTTGATTATTAGATAATCCTGAGACCATAATAGAGGAGACTGTGCCTATAATCTTTTCGTTAATATAGTCTTCACCGTTTATAACGTAAATGTTTTCTAGCTCGCGTAGTCGTTCAGGTTTTTCTGCAACCCAGCCTAAGTACTTATTTATGCTTTTACGATAGTCCTCAAGGATATTATTTGACTCTTCAAGAGCTGATCCGCGGTCACCCATGCATATGGCTATGCCAAGGCTGGGACGTTCCATACGTCCTGTAGAGTTTAGCAACACGGAGTATTCGCGGGCGTCTCGGAGGGCAGTATTTGGTTCCTCATTAACTAACACGTAATTATTACCTATTAAATTGGAGACTTCAACATGCAGACCTTTTGAGAGCAGGTATTCTGCGAGAGCGGAGCATAAACGTTTTTTTTCATCCTCATTTAAATCACTTAAAGCCCTAAAACGCTCACCCTGCTTAATATCAATATTGAGAGAAACTAGAAAAGCTAAAGCCTTATCTTCCTCACCACTTAAACCTGGTATAAAAGGGTTAGTAGTAGTTGCCAAAGTACGATGCACAGGACGAGTCTCCCGACCAAAGAAAATAAGATCTTTTACTACTTTCATTAAATCGGCCTCAACCGCGTCTTTTAGAATTAACTCGTTTAAACCGCCAAAACTACGTTGATCATACTTATCCTGCATATCACCTAAAGCACCAACTAACGCGACAGGAGATAAATCAACATTTTTAGAATTCAAAGCTTTAGCTACAAAATAAGTCACACCTGAACCACTAACCTCCGTTGCACCATCAACACCGTACTCATGAGGATTAACCTGAACAAAATTATCATTATCCACCTTAGCATTAATCTGATGATGATCCAACACAACTATCTTCACATCAGGAACCCGATCATTTAATAACTGCAAATAACCACTACCAAAATCAGTCAACACCACAAGCTGAGGCTTATCAGCAAGAATATCACTAACAATTTTATCATCCACCCACTGCATAACCCGAACACGATAACGAGCATCAAGCCTATAAAGCGCCTTAGAAATAATACCCGCCGCCGCAACCCCATCCGCGTCCAAATGAGAAAAACAGTCAATAAAACCATCCTGCTGCACAGTTTCAAGAATTACTTTTGCGGCTTTATCAGCTGCAGACAAGAATAGAGATATTTGAGTTTGATCAGCCATAGAGTTACCTCAGTTATCAATAAAAAACATACTATTGAATTTAAAGCTGGCGCACCAAAACAAAAAATTAAAAACCCAACTTTCAAATTTTTAAAACATCAACAATAAAAATTAACCCTTACAAACATAAATCTGCTCTATTCAATAGACGAATTACACTTTACGGCAGACAGGTCTTTTTATATTAAGTGCATAGGGGATTCATTCGATTCTTAAAATATAGTCCATTATCAGTTAGCACTAAAAAGTGAAAATTGGGGTGTTTTAGAATATTGAAGCGATTTTTGCTTCGTATTTCCAGCTTTTAGCTATTCTGCCTTCACGTTTGTAATATCGTGAAAGTTTATGGATTTGAGCTTCAATTACCTGCATGTTACGTTTGTTGTGCAGGTCTTTTTTGTTTTTCTCCATGTGAACAGCTAGAGCCTGAGCTTTCTTCATAAGGTTACTTAAGTCTTCAGGCATAGTTGGAGTTAAATTAGCTTCTTTGAGAATTTCACTTATGCTTTTACCAGTTATGGGTTTTACCAATGGAATTGCATACTGGTCTCTGAGAAGTGTACCTATTGCACTTAATGAGTAGCCTTCTTTTGCAAATTTGATAACAAAAGCTTCTACTTCTTCAGGCTGATATTTACACCAGCTTGGAGGTCTCCGACTTACAGGCCGTGTCGAATGAGATTTACCTTTTTCTTGCTTTGGCATCGTTACACCTTAATTACGCACTTACAACCACAGTACAGAGATATTTAAAAGCATCGCAAATATTTCCACGCAAAAACCCATACAGCTAAACAGACAGAAACAAAAACCAAAAACAGACCACCAAAAAAGTAACAAGCACCGCCAAGTTAGCACACAAATTACCGTTAAAAAATATTTGAAGTGCAAAGCACCTCATGTAAAGAGCACGGCACTTATCAGGTTACTTTACAGATACCCTGAATGTAGCTATATATCTGGAGAGCAGCAGTTATTCCCTGACCCACAGCTGTACCAACCTGCTTAACAGGATGAGTAGTCACATCTCCAGCAGCATAAACACCCAAAAAATTTGTTTCCTGCCTCATATTAACTTTAATATACCCTGCCGCATCAACTTCCACATCAGCAGCCTTTGCCACTGCACTATTAGGCACTTCCCCAACCTGCACAAACACAGCATCAACAGCCACCTCTGTCTTCTCACCAGTAACACCATTTCGTAAAGCCACAGACCTTACCTGCCTATCACCCTTAATTTCTTCAACCTCAGTATTCCAGAGTACATCAACATTATTTTTTAAGGCAACATCTAAAGCTAATTTATGCTCTGCACGAAAAGCATCTCGCCTATGAATTATAGTAACCTGCTTTGCTATACCAGAGAGATAAAGAGAAGTTATACACGCAGAATTACCACCACCAACGACCGCAATATTTTTGCCCTTAAAAAAAGGACCATCACATATACCACAGTAACTAACACCTCTACCCTGAAACTCTTTCTCACCTCTAACACCAAGAACCTTATGATGCGCCCCCGTAGTAAAAAGCACAGCATTAGCCTGATACACAGCATCAGGCGTAATTACAGTCTTTATTTTACCATCAAGCCGCAGCTTTTCAACCATTTCAAGCTCACGCATAATTACACCAAATTTTTGACACTGAGAAATCATTTTTTCAGATAATTCACGACCACTTATCTCAGCAAAACCCGGATAATTTTCCACTTTAGGAGCATCACCAATGTTCCCACCAGCTAGCTTCTCATCAAACACAAGCGTCCTCAACCCACTTCTTACAGTATATATACTAGCAGCTAAACCCGCAGAACCAGCACCAATAATAATTACATCCCAAATTTCCATACACAATAACCAAAAATATTGTCCAAACGCTATTAAATAATTATTCGTTCAAATTTAAAATAAGGCTAAGTAGCACCCTAAATCCAATTAAAAACATCCAAGTTGTGGTCTATCTACAAGAGACATAATGTTTCGCTTTAACGATCAACTAAATATCAAACACAGCATTTACACATCGAAACGTGTTATGACATCAGGGTTTGAGCTAGGGATAAGCGCCAGAGGGTTAGATCTGAAAGCCATGCTATGTCTTCAGCGTTAAAAGTTTTCCCAGATGATTCATCAAAGAGTACATTTGCTGTAGGCGGTAGCTCTTCATCAGTCCAGAGGATAATTGTCATGGATATCTCTGGAAAAGTTTCAATTTCAATGGAACAGTCACCATATTCAATTTGTTTTCCACCTATTAATTTGGCAGTTTTAATCAGGTTTTGAGGGTTTTTTCCAAAAATTTTTACAATTGGTTCAACTACACGGCGATGAAACGCGTTTTCATATGCATAACCGCCAGAGAAGTCTTTGAAATTAACCAATTTACCGACTTTAACAGGTTTACTTGTAGAAGCATATTTTATTAGTAATTCAGTAATCAGTTGATACATAGTTCCATCTTTAACCTGTGGGGAAGCGACGTTTTGCTGAAGAACGTCTTGTAAATCGCCAGTGATCAAATTCAGAGTAAAGCCTAAAAAACAAAAAGTGTTTTCAGGATTGTTTATCATCCATTTTAATTTGTCAAGAGTTTCTTGTGGCAAATTTAAATTTACCATGTCTAGTTCTCCTTGCCTTATGAGATCACTTTTGAATATGAGAAGAAAATATTTAGACATTCCCTTATCAAATCGGCATATTGTAGCTGTTATTTAGAAGTAGCAATTATAGAGGTTATACAAGTTAAATGGGTAAAGTTTTTATGGTTAATTATATCGTTGATACGGGTAAGTGTGGTAATATCGTTTGGTTAATCGTGGGCTTTACGTTGGCAGATTTCAGCCGTTTCATCTGGGTCATCTGGGGGCTATAAAAGAAGTTTTAGCAAAAGTTGATGAGATTGTAATTGTTATTGGCAGTGCGCAGCATAGTCATAATCTGGAAAACCCGTTTACTGCTGGAGAGCGGTTAGTTATGATTCAGCGCTCTTTGCATGAAGCAAATGTAGATTTAGGAAGAGTATGGATTGTCCCTGTTCCTGACATGCACCTCCACATGCTATGGGTCTCAGCTGTAGAGGGCTACACACCAAAGTTTGATAAACTATACTCAAATGAGCCGCTAACGCGTCGCTTGTTTAAAGAATCAGGTTACACTGTTGAAAACATTAGTCTTTTTGATCGGCAAACTTATGCGTCAACATTTGTTCGTGAAAAAATGCTTAAAGAAGAAAACTGGGCGGCTCTTGTTCCAAAAAGTGTGGCTGACTTTATAAACAAGATTGATGGCGTAAATAGACTTAGAGACTTAGCACGCACAGACAAAATCTGAGTTTTTTAAAATTTTAAATGGTAATCTGTAAGAGGAAATGGATAGAAATAGTATTCCAAAAGGGTTGCGGATAGAGGGGAGAAGCTGTTTCAATTCCTGTGTAACGGAGCAGTATTATTAGAATCCGGCGGTAATGAGGTCATGGGGTTTGATTATTTCGCGTAGTAATACAGTTGCGTAGCATCCTCGCAGTAGGGTAAATGTTATAGAAACTGTTAGTCCATTAGCGTTGTTTGCGTTTTCAAGGTATTCAAAGTTTTTGACAGGTGTTAATGCGGTTCGTAGACTGCCTCTATTTCCCAGTCGGGGGTTAAGGGTAACATGAAAACTCTGCAGGTTTACTTCCTCTTGCTGCAAGACTCGTTGTTCTAGTTCGCCCATGAGTCCGCCTGAAAGTTTTTGTTTAAATCCGACTATAGGGAGAGCGAGTCTCATTTTGCCTATTGTTAGGGCTTCGTTGATTTTTGTTTGGTTTTGGGTGGTTACTATTTGAGGCATATTTACCATAGGTAATCCGGTGCGTTCAACTCCTACGGCAAAATCGCCTATCTCAACTTTATTTAGAGGTAAACCAGCTTTGATGCGTTCACTTAAGAAGCGGTTAAACAGGTATGACTGATATGCTTGTACAAATAGGGCTTGCAGTTTTAAGGGTAAAACATTAAACGCGTTATGGTATTCGTTTGGGTGTTCATTTAAGTGTTTTAGCATTAAACGTTCATAACGGAGCTGCTTTGGGTAATAGTCTAATGCAGCTTTGAAATCATGGGTCTGTTGGAGTTCTGTGCGTGCTTTTCTTGACTCAGGATGCTCATTTGGACTGGGTTTTGCAAGAAAGAGCAGGGCGGCTTTTTCAAAATTGCCTTCAATTATAGCCTTACCAACATAATGTGTTATGGGGCGAGCTGTACCGAAGCGTTGGTGACCGTAATAATTAGGGATACCCCCTAGTTCGGTTATTTCTTGGATACTCTGACTAATTTGTGTGATAACTACATCTTGGTCATGTGCTATGTTGGTAATTTTTATTTTAAAACTGTTTCCTAAAAGGTAAAAAACTGACAGAGGATAACGCAGATACCCTACAGGACGAAGCTGAACACCAGCTACATTTACCCTATGTACATCATCTATTCTCAAGTTTTCAATTGTAGCATATTGAGCAGTAACTGCTTTAGCATCTTTTATACCGGCAATTTGAATGCTATTCTGGTCTATACCAAGCTGAATAGCAACATTTTTTATTGCCACGAAAGCATCCCAGTTCTGCTTAGCTAAAACACAAAGCAAATACCGCTGAGATTGCTCTAATGATGCTCCTAACGCTTGAAACTCCTTTTCTGGCGGAGTAAAATGTGCTTTTGAGCCGTCTGCTAAAATCTCTTCAACCTGAAAATCCTCTGCTGTTTCACGGATTCTACCGCCTATCCCGCTGGTTTTGGTTGCAAAAGTTTCTATACCAAGTAATTGGTCAATTTCTGATGCAACCTGCAATATAGTTCACCTATAAGAGTTTGAGTTTGCCCGTTAAGCGATCAATCATAGCGGCAGGTGCGGGGCCTATGCCAAGACATGTTACTGAACCTTCGGGAATTTCTGTTAAGCCTCTGTCTATAATTAGAGCATGGGGGAGTCCAAGGTCATCTGCGGCTTTTTCTAGTTCGCCTAATTCTTTTTCGCTTAGGACTTTTAGTGCAACTTTTTTTTGTCCTTCATATAGCCATGATTCCCACCATTTTTTATGACGGCTATATGCTTCTTGGGCGGCTGAGACTGCTGCGTGTCCTGCCTGCGCGGCGATTTTGCCTTTGCTCATCTGTAAATCGCTACGGAAAACTATGACTTGTTTATATTCAAATTCGCCCATTGACGTTTCGCCTTTGCTAATGATGTGTGCTCCAGTGTTTAAGGGTTTGCAAATAGATAGAGTAAACCAAAGTATCCAAGTGCGGTAATCATTGCAGGTTTAGTTGCAACATGCATTATCATTCTGCCCTGATAGTCAATCTCTTCTACTTCACTTAAGGCTTTGCCCACGCCGAAGCGGTTGCAGAAATGTAAAACTGAATTCCAGCGTTCATCAGAAAGTGAGTTTAGAAAGTGTCTAAGGCGTAGCATGAAGGTGACGTCAAAATTTAGGGCTGTATCGCAGCGTTTTTGGTAGGTACTAAGGGTTTTAGCTGATACGTCATCTAGGGTAAGAGCGGTTTTAGCTACGTCTGCTGCTATGTCGCCGCAGGTTAAACCGAAGATGACGCCTCCTCCTGTTGTGGGTTTGACTTGTGAGGCTACATCGCCTACAGCTAAGAAACCATTGGTATATGCTTTGTTTATTGGACCAGATAGTGGTATAGCGTGATAATTGGTTGTAATTATTTTTGCGCTTTTGACTTGTTTTTTAGCTATGGGATGTTTGGTCATAAGATTTTTTAAATAGTTTTGTGGATTGCCCTTATTTGTTGCTAGACCAAGTTTTGCTGTTCCATCTGGACGGGGGATAAGCCAAGCGTAGAATCCGGGTGCGCTACTGCCCATGTATACTTCAACAGCGTGTGGTTCAACATCATGTACTTGGTCGATTTCGGTTTCAACAGCATAAACTAGACCGTTTTTGTCAAGTCCGCCAAGTTTGGCTTGTCGGAGAAGTCTTGAACTTATACCTTCAGCGTCTATGGTTATTTTTGAAGGCACAGCTGTGTTGTCTTGAAGATTTACGCCTTTAACATAGTTATTTTCAATTTGTAGTGACTTAACAGTAGAGTCTACGTGGAATGTGGCTCCGGCTTGTTTTGCTTGGTCTGTTATGTATTGGTCAAATTTTGTTCTATTTAGAGCGCAGGTTATGGGTTTTTTTAGGTGTATTGAAAATTTTACGCCTGAGGGTGAGTAAAAGTTGGCGGCGTTAAATGTGTTTTCTATTATGCCGTTAGGGAGTGGGTAGTAGCCTAGTTTTTTTAAGCTATGAATGCTTATGTGTCCTGCGCAGTGTGAGGGCATGCCTATTTCTTTGTGTTCTTCGTAGACGTCTGTTTTAATGCCTAGCATAGCTAAGCGTCGTGCTGTATAAGAGCCTGCAGGTCCTGCACCTATTATAACTATGTTCTGTTGATTTTCTTGCTTCATCATTACATTGATGTTGGGGGTTTATTAAAAAGGAATCGAAAAAGAAGAGGGTTAAGTATTGTTTAGCATGAATAGTTTTGCTGCGGCTTCAAGAGTTTTCTCTTCCCTATTTGAGGCGGCATATTGGATATTTTCGATAACTGGCTGAAAGAGTTTGCCTACAAGTTTGCTAGTTAAGTCGCTCACAATTTTTTTTCTGTCCCTCACTTATTGTACCTATCTTTTTTAGAGCTTCAGCGAGTTCTTTCTGTCTATTTTTTTCAACATGAGTAAGTAAATCGAAGACTAAATTGTTAACGTCTTCCAACAGTATACTCCCTTATGTAGTTATAATAGGAGGAGTTGTTAGATATGTCATAGTTGCTTGTGGCTGTTCTATGCAATCCGTGAAAGCCCAGGTTTCTTCTACTTTTTGTGTCAAATTTTGCAGTACGATAGCTAATTTTTGTCCGCTACTTGTTAGGCTGTATGTTAGGGGGATTTTTTTTGTGAAAACCAGTTTTTTGCCTCTTAAGTGCCTTAGGTGCGCGTATATTCTGCGTTGTGAGAGCCCGGCAAGTTTTGAGAGTTTATCAGCAGCTATTCCTTCATAGGGTATTGATAGGTAAACTTTCATTTCTGACTCGGTTAATTTTTCAAGTGCAGGATCACGCTTTGATCTATGGAAAAAGACATAGTTTCGGTTTTCAGGAGTATTAATTAAGCCTGCTGCGGCTAAGCGGTTAATTGTTCGAGAAGCTATTGTTGGAGAGAGGACTTGTCTGATTTCTTCACAAGTTTTTGGCTCTAAGAGAAGCAACTGTATAAGGGTCTCCTCATGACATTCAGATTGCTGAGGCAAATTTTGGATAAAATCACCAAAACTATAAAGATTATCATGTATGCAGCTGCCAAATAGTGTAGCAGTATATTTGCCGGTTAACTCAGTTATCAAACCAATAGTTATTAATGGCTGAATATATTCCTCAGTTATTGAATTCACACTTTGCTTTACATTAATGCTCCTAAGTTCCTGTTGAATTTTAGCAAGTGTACATCGACTGCTAATAATCATCTGAAAAACATGAAGTCTTGTCGGATTTTTTAGAACATTAAAAAAGTCTGTCATATAATTAGGATTATTTAGAATACTCTGAAGGCTTCTTAACTCGTTTTTCAGCCGATATAGACGGCAGAGGCTAATGCATTGAATAGGTGTAATTGGCATACAAGTCTTACACATGTTTTCAAGGCTTTTAAAATTCACAAACCCCTCCTGACTATCCTGCGGCTTTGCTGATAATACACTAATAACCATAAGCGCACCTCCAAGGGTTTACCGAATTTTTAGCATCACAAAAAACCGTACTCTTTGCTATGCTAAAACCTGTTGAGAGAGAAACTGAGACGGAAAGTAAGACACACACTTTTCTCATCAAACTCACCAAAAATATCAGCCAGCACAAGTGTAAAAAGCATTTTCGTAAAGAAACATTGACCACAGTTAGTCAAGAAGTCTTTACTAAAATATAAACATAGAAGACTGCACCATCGGCCGCTGGACCGATGCTGGAAGAACCACGAAAACCCAAAAATGTTTTCATGGGAAAACAACAAACTACCAAAAATTTAACCATAACGTAAACCAATTTCCCACAAATAAACATACACTTTATAATTGGTCAAAAATTTTTGAAGCCTTATCTAAGGTTATCTCAATAGGATAAATCTGCAAAGCACCACTATCATTTTTAAGCAAAAAACTTTTAGGCTCAAGATAACCCCGCCTCTCTTTCATAAGCATTTGATACTTAGTTCTCAAACCGCCGCCATAACCACCTAAAGAAAGATCCGCCCTAACCACACGATGACAGGGAACAATAGGCACAAAGAGGTTACCTGCCATAATATTTCCAACAGCTCGTGAACCACCACCAACAGCTTTAGCAACCGCACCATAAGTAGAAACATAACCTATAGGAATCTGCATAACCGCATTAAGAACAATAACTGTATATTTTGGCAGTTTATCCATATCAAAACTGAAAGTACATATAACCTCTTTTCCCTCAAGAATATCTGCCATTAGACTGAAAACTTTTTCTGCATAAACGTCAGCAGATGATTGAGATAAAATTTGGAAGGGCATATTAAAGGGTAATTTATCAAGCAGATCGCTTAGAACTTTTTGCTCAGTATCAGCAAAAGAAGAAGCAACAATTCGATTATTACATGCTACCGCTAGCCATATACCATTAACAGCTTGCGTATAGATTCGAATCATTACCCAGCCTCTCTTAGAGATACCGTTAAAAGGAGAAACTAAAATTTAACAGTTTCGTCTAAACACTACTTAGACAAAACAGAGGCTATCTATAAGAAAAAGTAGAAAACCTGCCAATCAATGATTACACACAAAATACAAACTGTTATATTTGGCTTAATTTACAGTTTAAAGCCAAACACTTGCGGTCGTAGTCTAGCCTGGTAGGACATCAGCTTCCCAAGCTGAATACTCGGGTTCAAATCCCGGCGATCGCACCAGCTATTCGGGTATGATACCGTTACTCAAAATATGGTTTCAATAAAGGAAAAACTGTCAATATTGATGGAAAAACCATCTGTGGGAGCAAAAATATGGTGTATAAAGCATATTATATTGTGTCTGCTTGGGTGAGTGAGAATCAGATTACTCTTGGCGAAAATGCTGTTGATGAGAAGAGTAATGAAGTTACTGCGGTTCCAAAGTTGCTTGATTTGGTTGATGTGTCGGGTGCAACTGTTACTTGATGCGATGGGTTGTCAGGTAGATGTTGCAAGAAAGATTGTGGAAAAAGATGTGGATTATTGTTTGGTGTTGAAGGGGAACCAAAAAAGTTTGTATGAAGAGGTAGCGGTGTATTTTGAAAATTTGGTAGTGGAACAGCAATGTGTTGTCGTAAAAGAGAGTGGTCATGGACGTGTTGAGTGTTGGGAGTATTTTTGGAGACAGATATTGATTGGTTGTCACGGAAGGTTGATTGGGTGGGGTTGAGGGGTGTTGGTATGATTAAGTCTAGTGTTTTGGAGAAGAATGTTTTGTGTTGTGAAACTCGGTATTTTGTATTTCTTTGGTTGATGTAGACAGGTTTGCGGATGTTGTGCGTAGGCATTGGTCTATTGAGAATCAGTTGCATTGGCGACTTGATGTTACCTTTGGTGAGGACAGTGTGAGGATGTATAAGGATAATTCGCCCTTGAATTGGAATGTTATGCGGAAGCTGCTTTGCCCCTTTTACGCAATGCAAATGTTGGAGAGAAGACTAGTGTTAAGCGTAAAATGTTCATGGCTGCTCTTGATGTTACTATACTTGAAAAAATTCTATTCTAAAAGTAAGTGCTTTTACCCTGCATCTTAATGGCTGCATAAATTCTTAAAATGTGATTCGGAACTGGAAGAATAATAGAATACACAACAGGTAAATCCCGAGGCTATTAAGCAAATAATTTGGCAATAACTATTAGCGTGATTTTAATGTTAGAAGAGCATTTATAAGTAATAACCTTAATACAGTGTTTGTATATTACAAGCAAAAGGTGAAAAGTTATGGAAAGATATGGGTTTCAGGCACAGTTTCAATCTTTACGGGAAATTCCACAGATGCATGTAATGCCTCAGGGAGAGCAGAATCAACAACAACCTCAGGGTAATCAAGCACCGCAGAGCATGGTTTGGATGCCGGGTGCAACAACTGTGGGTGTTGTATGTGCTGACGGAGTAATTTTAGCGTCAGAAAAGCGTGTAACATATGGTGGTTTTATCATGAGCCGTGGTGGTAAGAAGGTTTTTGAGGTGACAGATCAGATTGGTGTTGCATGTGCTGGGCTTGTGGGGGATATGCAGGTTCTTGCCAGAGAAATGGATGCTCAGGCTAAACTTTTTAGTATGGATGTTGGTAGAAAGATTAGTGTGAGGGCCGCGTCTAAGCTTATGGCAAATATTCTCTTTAATCGTAGGTATGCGCCATTGTTTACTCAAACTATCATTGGAGGTATAGATGATGAGGGCGCAACTTTGTTTGTTTTAGATGTTTTAGGTTCGCTTATTCTGGATAAATATGCAGCGGTTGGTTCAGGTACAGAGACGGCCATAAGTATTATTGAGGAAGCGTATAAAGAGTCAATAACTATTGCTGAAGCAAAGGATCTTGTAAAGAGGGCAATAAAAGCTGCAATAAATAGAGACGCAATGAGCGGCGATGGCATTGACTTTCTTATTATAACTAAGGAAGGCATAGTTGAAGAATCTATAAAATTTTAAAATCAACCTTTTTTTAGGTACCTTTTAATTTTTGTTTTCTTATAAGATGCTGTTAGCTGTTAGTGGATGTTTGGATGTTGTTTGAGTTAACTGATGATTCTGGAAAATTTTTAGTTAAACTTGCAAGAGATACCGTTGAGGCGTTTCTTAAAACTGGTTGCACGTCAGAATTGTCTAGTGATGTGCTGCAAAGGTTTTACATGAAATGTGGCGTTTTTGTAACTATTAGCATGTTTGATAGGGGTGAGAAGGTGTTGCGTGGCTGTATAGGTTATCCATATCCAACGAGTTCTCTTGTAGATGCAGTTGTTAATTCTGCTATAAATGCTGCGACGGGGGATCCGCGTTTTCCGTCTATGGTTTTTGAAGAGTTGGATAGGTGTGTTTTTGATGTTAGTGTTTTAACGCCGCCAGAATTAATACAA
This sequence comes from Candidatus Bathycorpusculum fermentans, assembly GCA_009787175.1. GTDB lineage: Archaea > Thermoproteota > Bathyarchaeia > Bathyarchaeales > Bathycorpusculaceae > Bathycorpusculum > Bathycorpusculum fermentans. The sequence continues at coordinate 13,498 of WRGM01000144.1, forward strand.
GTTGATAATCCAAAAGAGTATATTCAGCATATCAAAGTTGGAAGAGATGGGTTAATTGTGGAAAAAGGGGGTAATAAGGGGTTGCTTTTGCCGCAAGTGCCAGTTGAGTGGCAGTGGAGTGAGGAAGAGTTTCTCTGTCAATGCTGTATGAAGGCAGGTCTGTTACCTGATAGCTGGTTAGTAAGTGGCATTAAAATTTACAGGTTTGCGGCTATAATTTTTGAAGAACTAGAGCCAAAGGGTGAAATCAAGCGTTCAAACTTGCACGGCACATGTTAGTTTAGGATAGTTTCTACGATTTCAACTGCTCTGTTTAGGCCATGGTATTTATTAGAAAACCTGTTAAGGGTAAGTATGTTTTTTTTATAGTTTGCTTGTTCGTTTTCTATTTGTAGCATTGCCTTTTCAAGTTCTTTTTGGTTTTTTACACTAATTGAGCAGCCTAAGTCTTGTAGTTTTGCTGCGTTGGCGTCTTGTTCGGGTTGTGTTGGGAGGCATATGCTGGGTTTGGCGTATTTTATGGTTTCAAAGCATGTTATATGTCCGCCGCTGAAAATTATGTATTTAGCGTTTTTCATGGCTTCTTGTCGTTCATCTGTGGAAAGCCAAGAGTGTATTTCACAGTTTCCAATTTTTATTAATTCTTTTCTTCCAGGTTCGCCAAGGCTAATTATTGCTTTTTTAGAGGTTTTTTGCAATATAGGTAGCAGAGTGTTTAGTATTTTTGAGCGTGTTCCTATAGGTCCGCTTATAGGTGCAAAAATGTGTTCGTCTGCACCAGATGTGAGGGTTATATCTGTAAAGGAGCCAACGTATTCTGTCTTGTTTTCAATTGCTGTTCCAGTTATGTTACCTATGTTATAGTCTGAAATTGTGTAAGGTGGGGGATTGTCGGGAATGACTATTTTTCTGCATTGTCTAACGTATTTAGAGACTAAGCTGCCGATGTTAAAGGGATACATGGAGTTATAATTTGGATGTATTAAATTGGTAATATAAAGGGACGGGATTTTCCATTTATATGCTAGCCGTAGGGCGACTATGTCACCATCAACTATTATAAGGTCAGGTGCAATAGAGAGAATGTTTTTTCTTAAATCATAATATCTATGGATTACTTCTAACGCATTAGAACTTTTCATTTCAATCTGACTGGTAGCTGTATTAGATACAGGTAATGGGAATAATATATTAAAAAGTGATACGGGTACATTAATGCCTGAAGTATTCTCATACCATGCAACTGGTGTACAGGGGTATACGTGTTTAAATTCTTTTTTAAGTAAATAATATGCTTTGCCGCCTGAAAAAAAGAATGCTTCATGACCTGCTTGCTCCAATCTCTTACCTAACGGTATAATACGTGAAACATGACCTAAACCTAACTCGGTGCAAGCGAACAGTAGACGCATACGATCACAGGGTGAAACGTTTGGTTTTAAGCATAAGGCACAATAAAAACATTTAAACCTTTGATAAAATGAAATTATAATCATGTTCATGCCTAGAAAACTTGTAGAAGAACAACTGGTACACTTCTTAAATGATGATATTGGACAAGGTGATGCTACAACATCTGCAATCATACCCGCAGATCTTACAGTAACTGCTAAAGTAATTGCAAAAGAGACAGGAATAGCTGCAGGAATAAAAGAAGCAGTTATACTTGCGCAGCTTATGGATTTAAAAATTAAAACCAACATTACAGATGGCGATGAAATAAAAAATAGGCAAGTTCTAATGCAAATTACAGGTGACGCACAAACTATTCTAACAGTTGAACGCACTCTGCTCAACTTGCTATCACGCATGTGCGGCATCGCAACAGCTACACATAAACTCATCAAAAAATTAGAGAGTATAGAGTCTCAGGCAAGAATTGCTGCAACACGAAAAACCGCGCCAGGTCTATCTTATTTTGATAAAAAAGCTATCATTATAGGCGGTGGAGACTCACATAGGTTACATTTAGATGATATGATTCTAATTAAAGACAATCACATTGCACTATTAGATAACCCAGTAGATGCAGTAAAATTGGCAAAAAAGAATATGTCATTTAGTAAAAAACTTGAAGTTGAAATAACAGATGCAAAGGATATACTTCAAGTAGCTAAAGCAGGAGCAGACATTATAATGCTAGACAACTTCACGCCAGAAGAAGCATACAAAGCCGCAGAAGCACTCAAAAACGCAAAATTACCACATGAGGTCTTACTAGAAGTTAGCGGCGGAATTAACGATGAAACACTTATAGATTACGCTAAAGCAAAAGTAGACATCATAAGCATAGGAGCACTAACACATAGCACAAAAGCATTAGACATAAGCCTAGAAATAACCAAAAAACAAACACCAAAATAAAACCCTAACTTCCCAAAATTAAGTAATATATTTCGTCTATAAACCTTGTTTATTTGTTATTTTTATAATTGAGGCAATATTTGGACGTT
>WRGM01000145.1 GCA_009787175.1 Candidatus Bathycorpusculum fermentans
TTCATGTCACCATTAAAAACATCTTTTACAACCGTTAACGGCCTATTTTGCTTCTAAAACATTACAAGTTACTTTCTTACAGATCCTTAATTCTGGAAATTTAATGCTATGCAGGATCCGATTATGCTATATAAGGACTTTTTGCACTCAGACGATTATTTCTCTCGATCTAGATGTACAGAGTATTAATTGTATCTTGCCATTTATCTTGCCATTTCAGACTGCGCAAAAAATGCAGACAATTTTATGTGTGCTGAATTGAGGTTTTAGTTAAATTTACGCGTTTTTTCAGGTTCACTCAAAAAATTCTCGAGAGTCTTCACTTATAGGGAGTAGCTCTATTGTTTGAATTTGAGTGCAGATATCGGGCGTTGTCAAGTTGGACCACAGCTTTATCGAGGTATCAACCCCTAACTTGTAAACAACAGTGATTTCTACAAACTTGTTTGGTGCACACATAATTTAGACATATTATGTCAGACTTAGTCTGTGGCGTAAATTCCTTTCTCTAATCCCCATATAACAGATTTTCTTTACAATAACACCCAACATTTTTGGCGCTACATTAATAGCTGAGGCAATGATGAGGTCATTGTAAATTGATGATAAAGTTTTCTATATCTTTAATGTAACGTAGTTTCAGTACAGCTCTTGTATTTTGTTTAGTAGTATAGTCTTTGAGCATCCAAAAAACGTGTTCTCGTACTTCTTGTGATGAACCACGCTTCTCATAGTTATTATATAGGTCAATGAAACGTAAAATCTGCTGTTTTATTTCAGCATTATCAATATGTTCCTTTTCAGGATCAAAAATCCAAGGCCTATCCCTCGCACCACGCCCAATCATTACATAATCACAATTAGTCTTACCTAAAAGATCAAGCCCCTGCGAATAACTGGCAACATCACCATTAGCTATAACAGGCACCGCAAGTTTTTCTTTAACCTGCCTCATAATAGTCCAGTTAACCTTTTTTGCAAGCTTCTGCTGAGCAGTCCGCCCATGAATACAAACCGCCGCTACACCAACATTTTCCAAACTTTTAGCAACATTTACAGCAATTATCCTCTGAGAATCTATACCTATACGCATTTTCACTGTAACAGGCTTAACAGTAGACTGAACAATTTTCCCCACAAGCTTTTCCAACAAAGCAGGCTTAGATAATAAATCAGCACCATACCCTTGAGCTAATATCTCTTTCTCACTACAGCCAACATTAAAATCTACAATATCAGCAAAACACTCAACATTCTTTACACTCTTCAAAACAGACTCTTCATTACGACCAATTAACTGCACACTTACAGGCCGCTCAGCCTCAACAATATTAAGAAGATCTCGAACCTCACGACTACTCTTATTCTTAACAAGCTCCACATCAAACATTTGAGTATAAACCAAACCAGCCTTATTTTCCTTACACAACAACCGAAAAGAAGTACAATTAACCGCAGCCATGGGTGCAAGAATAAAACGACTTGAAATGTCAACATTACCTATTTTCATCTTCTTAACTCACCCACACACTATTACATTCCGCTTCACAGCACTCAACAACCAACATTAGCACGCTTGTTAACTAATTTTCTTCAAGGCAATATTTAGAGACCTATTTTTTAATCTTATACATGCAGAAGACAAATCAAGTTGTTTTCACTGCATCAACGGTTCTTTTTAGAACCAAAGCAGCTACGTCTTGATCTGGCCAACTACCTAAACCACAGTCTGGACCGGTAAAAGTTAAAGTTTCACCGTATTTTTCTTTGGCAACGAGGTAACGTTTTTGAATAGTTTCAACGGGTTCAGCAAGTTGTTCAGCAGTCGGTTTTTCAAAGCCTTTTTCGCATGCTTCAGCCCAGATGGTATCTATATCTGTGCGTGCTATACCTACACGGATTTGTTTGTCGGTTTCTTCAAGGAGTTTTTTTGGTATATCGTTAATGTTCCTTGGGGATGCAGCGAATTCGAAGGATAATACGTCCAAGTTTTTTATGTTTGTTAGGTTGCGTATTCCGTTTGTAAAGTGTAAGTGTATTTGTCGTGTTGGACCGTGGAAGTCATAGGCTTTTTGTAGTGTTTTTACGACAAGTTCAGGTGTAGCGGTCAAGTTTGTATGTCCATAGCTAGGTTCGTCAATGGAAATTACTTTTGTTTCAATGTATTTGCTGTTTAATATTGCATTTTTAGCGAAGCGGTTAATTGTTTCAGCAAAACCCTCTAGCACATCAGGATAGGCTGTAGTGCCGATTTCATGCAGATATTGCTCAAGAGGTCCGAAAATGCAAACGCGTAATAGGATTTTTTTGTTGAATTCCTCGCTTAACTCTTTAGCGTATCTATTAAGTACATAGACTTCAGGTAACACAGCTTTGCTGGTATCTACTACAAATGAGCCTTGCATCATGGCCTCATGTATGGCATCGCCGATTTGTCTTAAACCGCTAAATTGTTGGGGAAAAGTTACAACATCTAAGCCGCAGGTTAATTTTTTTCGAAAGGAATCTAGAACTATTTGGCAAAAAGTTTTTTGCATAAACTCGTCTGTGGTAGGATCTTGATTATTTATAATAACTTCTCTTGTTTTTAGATAAGCTTGCGCAAAAGTTTCCATATTAACACTTTTAGGTAACGGAAAACTACCGACATCGTCAATTAGCGGATACATAAATAAAAAATAGTTAAAGACCTATTAAAGGTAAATGTAATAATTGTCAAAGAAGAAATTATGTGCAAGTACATTGCGCAAATTTTTGGTGAAATATAGAAATGTGTTGTTTTTTATGGAGTTGTTAAGCATTTGTGGTTTAAGGTTTTTGTTAGCGCATTCTGGTTTTTTCGCCAGTTACTATGTATATTATTGACTCGCATACGTATACTGCGTGGTCTGCTATGCGTTCTAGGTAGCGTGCCGTTAGGGCGCTTGATACTGTGCATTTTGTTGTGTCGTTTTCTTCGTCGAGCAATTTTAGGTGGTTTAGATACATTTCATCAACTTCACATTCAAGTTTAGCTATGGTTCGAGCTAATTCAACATCATGTGTACGTAGGGCATCGACGCTAATTTTTACCATTTGTAGGACTGTTTCACTCATTTTTTCAACGGAATCTTTTATGTTCATACGACATGTTTTTAGTCCGTGTATTTGCTCGTTTATACAGGCAATGTCAAGGGCGTATCTGCCGTAACGTGAAAAGTCATAGCCTATTTTCATGTATGATTTAATAGTACGCAGATCAGAGGCGACGGGTTGGAATCTGGAGATAAGTTCAAAGGATCGGTCTTCGACTTCGTCGGCCATAAGTAATAGTTTGTCAGACATTTCGCGGACTTGGTCTTGAACTGTTAGACCTTCTAGGTATGCAGTAGTGGATGTTGAGAGGGCTTGATATGTTAATTCACCCATGTTAATCAGTAGCATTGATTGGGCTTTTAATACTATATCTATTAGTCTACTCATTAGTCTACTCATTTTTTTGTTCCTCCTTCTTTTTTAGCCAAATACACCTGTGATGTAATTTTCTGTTAACTTGTTTTTTGGGTTTTCAAATATTTGTTTTGTCTCACCGAATTCAGCAAGTTCACCCATGTACATAAATGCGGTATAGTCAGATATACGTGATGCTTGTTGCATGTTGTGGGTGACTATGACTACGGTGTAGTCTTGTTTTAGGTCTACTACTAGTTTTTCGATTTTTGCTGTAGCAATGGGGTCAAGTGCGGAGCAGGGTTCGTCCATAAGTATTACTTCGGGCTGGAGGGCTATGGCGCGTGCGATACAGAGTCGTTGTTGTTGACCACCTGAGATGCTGGTGCCAGATTTTTTAAGGTCGTCTTTGACTTCGTCCCAAAGTGTTGCCTGTTCTAGGCTATGCTTTACTATATCGTCTAATTGTTTGCCTTTTTTTGCTCCTGTTAATTTTAATCCTGCTGCAACATTGTCGTATATGCTCATTGTTGGGAAGGGATTTGGTTTTTGGAAGACCATGCCAACGCGTCTTCTGATTTGTACGGGGTCAGTTTGGCGGTCGTAGATGTTTTCGCGGTCTAAGAGTATTTTGCCGTTCATTTTTGCGTTAGGGGCTAATTCGTGCATGCGGTTGAAGCAGCGTAGGAATGTGGATTTGCCGCATCCTGAGGGTCCTATTATGGCGGTGACGGTGTTGGGTTTTACTGCTAAATTTACTGTTTTTAGTATTTGTTTTGAGCCAAACCAGGCATTGACGTTTATAGCTTGCATTTTAGCGGTTTGGTCTATGGTTACTTCTTGTTGTGATTGTTCTATATTGTTTTGCTCTTGTATTGTTGTTGGTATTGTTGTTGTCATGTTTTCATTTACTCCTGGTGGCTATTCTTACGGTAATGTTTACTATTAGTACTATTAATATGAGTATTAATGCGGCTCCCCAGCCTTGTGCTTGTATTTCTGGGTATGGTTGTAGTGCGTTTTTGTATATTTCTAATGGTAGTGCTGCTATGGGTTGGTTTAGTCCTTGGAAAAAGTATCTGTTGCCTAGTATTGTCATTATGAGGGGGGCTGTTTCGCCAGCGATTCTGGCGACGGCTAATAGTGTACCTGTTAGGAGGCCGTTTTTGGCTGTGGGGAGTACTATGTTTAGGGTTGTGCGCCAATTGTGGACGCCTAGGGCTAGGGAGGCTTCTCGTAGGGTGTTTGGTACGAGTTTTAGTGATTCCTCTGTTGTTCTTGTAACTATGGGTATTAGTATAAATGATAGGGCTATGGCTCCGGCTATAGCGGAGTAGGAGCTTAATGTTAACACTATTATGCCGTATATTGTTATACCGATTATTATGGAGGGGAATTGGGTTATTATATTGTTTATGGCCCGTAGGTTTTGGGCGTATTTGTTGTTTCCGAATTCTGAGAGGTATATGCCGGATAGTATGCCTATAGGTATGCCTATGGCGCTGGTCAGGCATACGAGTATTATGGTTCCTTGTATGGCGGGGCCTATGCCGCCGTTGGCGCTTGTGCCTGTTAGAAATGTTAGGCTTAGCTGGGGTGCGCCTCTTATGGTTACCTCAAATAGTATGCTAGCTAAGGGTATTATAGCTATTATTACGCATATGGCGCATAGGGTAAAGAAGAGATTATTTTTTAATTTTCTAAAGCCGTAACTATTCATCATTACTCAATTGCGCCTCCTTTGACTTTGAACACGCGGGTCATAATTAGGTGTGCGCCAACATTGATTATTAAGCTCATAATTAGTAATGTTAAGCCTACGCCTAGGTATGTTGAAAGTTTAAGTGATCCCGTTGTAGCTTCCATAAAGCCGTTGGCTATTAGGGAGGCCATTGTCTGTCCGGATTGGAATAGTGAGTGGGGCATAGCGGAGGGTCCTGTGGCGTTGCCTATTAGCATAGTTACTGCCATTGTTTCGCCGACAGCTCGACCTAGGCCTAGGATTACGGCGGCAAATATGCCTGATTTGCCATAGCTTAATACCCAGCGTTTTATTACTTCCCATTTTGTTGCACCAATGCTATATGCGCCTTCGCGGATAGAGTTAGGCACAGCGGTTAGTACTTCTTTTGAAAGTGAAGCTATTGTAGGTATAATCATAATAGCTAATATGACTCCGGCGGCGAAAATGTCTAAGCCTTGGGGTGTACCGCTAAATATGGGTATCCACCCCAGATATTTTGATAAAGGGGTTTCTACGTATGTTACCATCCAGCCGCGTAATACAAAAATGCCCCAGAGGCCGTAGATTACGCTTGGAACGGCGGCGAGTAATTCTACAATATAGCTTACAGGTACACGTAATGATCTGGGAGCCATTTCTACTAGGAATATGGCTATGCCAAGGCTTAAGGGTACACCTATAAGTAGGGCAATTCCTGAGGTGACAAGTGTGCCTAAAATGTAGGGCAATATGCCGTAGATTTCTCGGCCCTCAACGGGGTTCCATTGTTGTCCAAAAAAAAAGTTTAAGCCAAAGTTTTGTATTGCAGGTATTGAGCCTTTTAGTAAGGTGTATCCTGTTATAATTAGTATAATTAATGCGGAAGCGGCAATTATTGTGGCGAAAATTTTAAAGAGATTATCTCCAGTTATTTTATGTTTTACTAGTTTTTGAGTTTGTTTCTGCGGTTTAGTTGGAGACTTCATTTTTTCACTACAGTATTGTTGTTATTGTTTGTCCATTAAATGTTATTAACTTTATAGTTTCTGCGTTAATTTCTACAACATTATCAGGTAGCTGTGTATAGTGTAAGCTATTGGCTAATTGTTGGCCGTCATGTATTACATACCAGAGGAACTCTATGAGAGCTACTGCACGCTCCTGTGTCATGCCCGGTATAACATTTAGTTCTTGATAGACCAATATGTAGCTAAAACTTACAATAGGATATGCATTGGCATCTTTAGTATTAAGTAAATTAACGCCTGACCAGTCAGCATCCCCCGCAGGCAAACCCTCCAATGCAACAGACTGCGCCGCTATGGCTGTAGATTCAAGTGTGGGTATAACATAATTTCCATATGGATTTTGAATGGCTGCAATAGTCATGTTAGCCTGTAGAGTATATGCGAGTTCAACATAGCCAATGGAGTATGGTGTGCTTGTGATAATTTGTGCGACACCCGTGTTACCGTTTGAGGCTATATCGTTAGCTGGGGGCCAGGCGACTGTTTTGCTTTGACCGACATTGTTTTTCCAAGATGCGCTTTCTATGCTTAGATAGTTTGTGAAGACAAATGTTGTACCTGAGCTTTCGCTGCGGTGAACAGTAATTATTGCTTCTGCAGGTAAAACAATGTCAGGGTTTATTTTTGTAATTACAGGGTCATTCCATAGGGTTATTTTGCCTTCAAAAATGTCAGCTATTATTTGACCAGTTAACTTAAGTCCTGACGGAACGCCTGTTATGTTGTATGCTATAGCTATGGAGCCTACGGTTTCAGGTATGTGTAGGGTGTTTGGGGCTTTTTCTTTTTCAGTTTTTGATAGGGGCGCATCTGATCCGGCGAAAAATATGGTTTTATCTGCTAATGCGGTTATGCCTGCGCCGCTACCGCTTGGCTGATAATTTACTTGTACATATGGCTCTACCTTGTTGTATTCTGTTATTATTTTATCAATAAGAGGATAGGGAAAGCTTGCTCCGGTACTATTTAGCATAACGGCTTTAGATGAGAGGGAGTAGGTAACGCCTATAAATGCACCTGAGAGGAGGGTTATAAGGATTATTGCAAGGGCCGCATATTTTGTAACCATATCTTTAGCGCCTTGTATTTACTTAAAACGCACTATTATGTTATATAGTAAACCTACATAAAATATATAGCATATATAGATGCAACTAATATAGTACAAACACACAAACAAAGAAAACAGGAAACAAAAAAAAGTGACAAAAAAAACAAACACAAACACCACAACAACAGCAGCTAGCGAAAAAGAAAATGAAGAACAAAGAAAAATCCAAATCACAGGCGGAGCCACATACATAATCTCACTCCCAAAAAGCTGGGCCACAAGAAACGCCCTAAAACGCGGCAGCTCCATGATCTTACGAGAAGAAGAAGACGGCACACTCTCCATAACACCAACAAAATTTGAAAAAAAAGAAAAAAAAGATGAAGTATACATTAAATCAAACACAAACGACCACCCCGACGCCATCATGCGAACAGCCATAGCAGCATACCTAAACGGCTACAACATAATGCATATCCACGCTCAAGGCCAAAAAACGTTAAGCATAAAAACCCGCAACCACCTAAAAAATTTCACCAGAAACTATCTCGTCGGCACAGAAATAGTAACCGATACACCAAATGAGCTAACACTCCAAGTTTTACTCAACTATCCAGAATTAACCATACACAACGCCCTCAGCCGCATGTCAATTATAGCATCATCTATGCAAAAAGAAGCACTAACAGCCCTAAACAACCTAGACCACCAAAGCTCCAAAGCAGTTATAGAAACAGACCGAGAAGTAAACAGATTTGGACTCTACACCATAAGACTATTAAAACTAGCCGTTTCAAACCCAAGAATTGTAAAAGACATAGGCCTAAGCACTCAAAAAGAATGCATAGGCTACAGACTAATTGCAAAATCAGTCGAACGCACCGCCGACCACGCCACAAAAATTGCTGAAAACACCCTACAGCTAAAAGAGCCAGTAAACAATAACCTCCTAGAAAAAATAGGCCAATTAAGCACCTTAGCCAATACCATGTTTGAAAACTCTATAGAAGCACTATTTAAACACGACTTTAACCTAGCCGAAAGCGTAATCGAAAAACTCTACCAAGCACACAAATACGAAAAAGAAGCCATACTCCTAACACATGAGAGCAAAATAGAAGAAATCGTCAACATAAGACTACTAATAGAAAGCATACGTCGCATAGCAGAATACGCCAGCGATATATCAGAAGTAGTCCTAAACATGACAGTAGAATCCGTTCTAAACTAACAAGCAAAAAAACAGACAAACAAGTACTCACGCATCACAAAACAAGGCAGCAGATAAAAGGAAAATGGTAATTAAAGGGAGTTGTTTAAGAAAAAAAGTTTATTTTAGTTTTTTAACGGATTCGTTAGCTCTTTCTATTTCTTGTTTTTTACTGCTTTGATAGGCTAAGATTTTTTCTAGTACTTCATTGTTGTTTAGGGCTAAAATTTTTGCTACGGCGATGGCTGCTCCTTCAGGTTCTACTGTAACAACAGAGCCTATACCGCTTGGTACACGGAGGGAGGAGTAAATGTCGGTGCCGCCAAATTTCTCGCTGTAAGGCGGAACAGCAATTACAGGCTTTAATGTATTACCGTCAATGAAGGCACTTAACGCGTTAGAACGCCCTGCCACAGTAACATAGACAATTTTTTCATTTTCAAACTCTTTAAGAATATCCAATACAGCAAGAGGAGTCTTATGCGCAGATGCAACACGAAACGCGTATGCTACACCAAGAATTTTAAGATACTTTGCAACTTCACGAGAAAACTCTAAATCACGTTCAGAACCCATAATAATAACAGCTTTACCTGACATATTATCTCACAACAAGCTAACAACAGAGCAACTAATTAACATAACCATAGAGACCACATAAACCGTAAGCAATTAACCATAATTATTACAAGCAATCTCACCATATTTTATACAAAAGTGAGCATAAAATGAGAGAGCAACAATCTACTTTTTTAACTGGCTAAATACAAACAAAATAGATGCTTATTGTGACAGTATAACCATGCATAGGACAACAATACGAAGCTAATATTATGGAGAGCATTTTTAGGTTTCACACAAATATCGCTCAAACACTACCAATGATTGACAACTTAGGCGGTTGGTGACCGCGGGCTGAGCTAGTCGACCGAAGTCTTCTAGCTTACACCCCGGTTCCATCAAACCCATCTTCTATGGGTGCCTTCGTCCAGTGAAACTGGAATGGCTGCCTCTTTTCAGGAGAGGCTTCGAGCTTAGATGCTTTCAGCTCTTATCCACAATAGCGTGGCTGCCCGGCGACTGCCTTATCAGACAACCGGTTAACTAGAGGCTACAGCGTCCCGTTCCTCTCGTACTGGGGACCCTTTCCCCTCAGGCAGCTAACACTCCCAGCAGATAAAGTCCGACCTGTCTCACGACGGTCTAAACCCAGCTCACGTTCCCTTTTAATAGGCGAGCAGCCTCACCCTTGGTCCCTTATGCAGGACCAGGATAGGAAGAGCCGACATCGAGGTACCAAGCCGCGGGGTCGATGGGGACTCTCGCCCGCGACGAGCCTGTTATCCCTAGGGTAATTTTTCTGACACATCCAGCCCCCACCAACGGGGAGCATGGATGATCGCTAAGCCCGGATTTCTCCTCTGCATCCCTTACTGTTTGGGATACAGTCAGGCTGGCTTTTGCCCTTGCACTCTACGGAGGGTTTCTGTCCCCCCTGAGCCAACCTTAGGGCGCCCTTGATATCTTTTCAAGGGCGTGCCGCCCCAGCCGAACTGCCCACCTACCGGTGTTCCGGCCCTCTAGGAGCCGGTAAGAAACACGGTTACAAAAAGTCGGTGTTCCATTGTTGCCTCCCCCACGTCCCGGAGAACGCAGGATCGAAGGCTCCCGACTACGCTCTGCATCTATAACCGTATTCCAGCGGCAGGCTGCAGTAAAACTCCACAGGGACTTCTTTTCCCGCTGGGAGATCGTGGACTGTTCGTCCACGTTATGTGGTTTCACCGGGTACTACGCGGGGACAGTGGGGCCCTCGTTGATCCATTCATGCACGTCGGAACTTACCCGACAAGGCATTTGGCTACCTTGAGAGAGTCAGAGTTACTCCCGGCGTTTGCAGGCCCTTAGCCCGGTTGGACCCAGGTTTCAGGTACCTGTACTGGCCAGGATTCAGAAGCCGTTCACAAGCTTTCGCTCTTGCGGCTTCCTGTGTTTTTATTAAACAGTCGAGACCCCTTTGACACTGCGACCGGCTCTCCTAGCACGAGACTAAAAGAGCCGGCACCCCTTATACCAAAGGTACGGGGCTAATTTGCCGAGTTCCCTCGCATTAGTGTATACCCGACACGCCTTAGGTTTCTCGCCTAGGGACACCTGTGTCGGTTCTAGGTACGATCATAGAGGATCCTTCTTAGTGTGTTTTTCAGTGACTCCAGGGATCAACTGAACCTCCCTAAACGGGTGGCTATTCCCAAGTTCGCCTGGTTCTCGCCATTACGGCATTCCCCAGGTTTATAAGGTTAAACAAGGCGAAGACCTTGCTCAATCTACCCCGAAATGTCAACACTAAGCTTGCGTTACCGCGCGTACCTCTATGGTTCCGGAATTTTAGCCGGATTCCCTTTTTCGACATAATCGGTTAAGTTATGCCTTAGGATCGACTTACCCCCGGCTGACGATCGTTGCCGGGGAACCCTGGCCCCTTCGGCGGAGAAGATTCTCACTTCTCTTTGCTGTTACTACCACCGGGATCCGCAATCCTAATCGGTCCACTGGACCTCACAGCCCAGCTTCTGCCCAACTAGGACGCCTTCCTACCAGCGCAGACAATGCTGCGTTCTAAGGTATCGGTAGCTGGCTTAGCCCCGTCAATTTTCGAGACCGTCAGCCTCGGCAGGTGAGCTGTTACGCTTTCTTTAAAGGATAGCTGCTTCTGAGCTTACCTCCCCGCTGTCTGAGGCTGACGACGCTCTTTGGTTTGACATTTAGCCAGCATTTGGGGACCTTAACCTTAGTCTGGGTTGTCCCCCTCTCGGTCGTGGAGCTTACCCCCACTAACCCGTCTCCTGAGGTCTTAAGTGCGGGTGGATTCGTAGTTTGAAAGGAAAGTGGACTCTTTCGAATCCTTGTTTCCCAATCAGTGCTCTACCCCACCAGCTGCCTCGCTCAGGACTGGGCTCAGGCCCACTTCGGAAGGAACTAGCTATCACCAGACTAGATTGGTCTTTAGCCCCTAGCCCCAGGTCTGGGGAACGAATTGCACGTCAGAACCCTTTCGAGCCTCCACTAGGCTTTCGCCTAGCTTCGCCCTGCCCAGGGCTAGATCGTCTGGTTTCTAGTATGTATCGCTATGACTCCAGGCATTTTCAGACCTTGCGCCTCGCTCCTTGCGGAGTTGCGCGCGTATCGGTTTCCCTGCGCTTACGGACTTTACATCCTTAGGCTTGCCATAGCAATAAACTCCCCGGCCCGTGTTTCTAGACGGAACGTGTAACCCTGATCGCCTCACCTCGTACTATCGCTTTACAACGAATTCCTTCGGAGAGGGTCTACTCTTTCGGGCCACACACGTCTGTTACTGTCTGGTTTCAGGCACTTTTCACCCCCATTCCGGGGTACTTTTCAGTTTTCCGTCACCGTACTAGTGCACTATCGGTCTTGAGTTGTATTTAGTCTTGGAAGTTGGTGACTCCCAACTTTCTGCACCCAAGCCAGGGTACAGTAGTCTGGAACTCCGGACATAATTCATGCTGACTTGCGTTTACGGGGCTATCACCCTCTGTGGCAGGCCTTTTCAGACCATTTCAACTTTGCCAGTTTAGAAGAATCCAGGTCCATAACTCTACATCTCCCACAAGTTTCCCAAGGGATTCGGTTTGGACTTTTCCCATTTCGCTCGCTGCTAATAAGGGAATCTCTATTGGTTTCTTTTCCTTCCCCTACTAAGATGCTTCCGTTCGGGGAGTTCCCGTTCCATAAAGGAACATTACTAGGAAGTCCCATTCAGGTATCCTCGGTTCTAAAGCTGCTTGCGCTTACCCGAGGCGGTATCGCGGCTTGCCGCGCCCTTCTTCGGCACCCAAGCCGAGCCATCCTCCAGACAGCGTAACATGTTCAGGCCAATGGTAGTGTTTGTTTGGCGTTTGGTGAAAACCTAATTGTTTTCTCCACATACGTATACTATACTACTATTTTTCTAAATTTTACTATATTGTGTTGCGCGTCGTATTGTTGTCCTATGCATGGTGTCATCTTAAGCGTGCACATGTTCGACATATGTGGGCTCTTGTCACACCCTTCACTCCACATGTATTAAATGGGAGTTGCATCCTTAATCAGCAAACTATGGCTAAACCATAATTGCTGAATTGCATTAGAAGCACCCATCAGCAATATAAGGGTATCGTTTCAGATAACAGGGTTTCTTGACAAAAAAAATTAAGACAACAAAACATCAAACACACCACAACAAACACACCACAACAAAACAAAAAACAGAAACCCACAAACAAAAAAACAAATACACAAGAAAAAAAGTACATAAAAATTTTAGAAAAACAGTAAAGCATCAGCAACTTTTATTTGGGTAAGTTTTTATGTGAGGATGTAAAAATGATTTGCAATGCCTCGATAGCTCAGCCCGGTAGAGCGGCTGCCTTGTAAGCAGCAGGCCGTGGGATCAAGGCCCACTCGAGGCTCCTACCACTTAAGCACAAAGCCCTTTCAAGTTTTAAAATCCCAGAAGAATATGTTGCTACTACTACATTAATTCACCTAAAACACTGGATATAATTTTCTCAGTTTAACCCGGGCATCAACAGTAGTGAACTACCAATTTACTTTACAACTTTGTGAATTATAAAATGACTCCCAAGCCACAAGCTCAGCATTCAACAAAACCAAATCCCAAATACGCCTGCCAACACACTGCTTAGACAAAATACTGTATAGATATTTCAGCAACACTTAACCAGCTCCCATGCTTGGGCGTATAATGAATCTCCAAACGCCTAGCAAGCTCACACGCCTTAACAGCCGAAAACGCTTTATAAAGAGAAGAAACAACATGCATATTCAAATTATCCACAACCAACCGAATTTTAGTCACATCTTTATACGGACTTTTCGACAAAAGCCAATCAACCTCCAAAGCAAAATCAACAGCCATCCTATGCTCACGAGCAAACGCATGATGCCACCCACTTAAAGGTTCACACATAACAAAAATCGAGCACGTACCCATCCGCTCATACTCACTATCAACTTTTGCGCACTACCCGCCATCATCGGCAAAGATTCATGTCGCTCATCTAAAAGTTGATACGGTTTTTCATCAAGACAACTTATCGGACAACTCGCATCATATGGCAGAGCGTAGACATCAAACATCTTCCATTTTAGCGACAAAATCAGCACTCTGATGTGGTGGTATGCACCACATTTTTTCAAGTGAGGTTGATATTTCGTTTTTTTAAAGTTCTTTGTATTGTCGTATCGGATATGTTGTCAATTACGTTGTCGAGGATGATTTTGTCGGCTATTAGTTGCATGGTCCAGCGGCTTTTACCTTTTGGTGGTTGGCTGCAGGCTGTTGCTATTATGTGTGCTTCTACATCGCCGGTGACTTTTGGTTCAACGGGTGGTGTTTGTCGTTTTTTGCGGTTTGTTATTCTATCCAGTCCTTTTGTGAGGTATTGTTTTCTTATTAGGTATACGTTTTCTGTGTGGAGTTTGCATTTTTGCGGTTTGTTGTGGTGTTAGTGGTTCATCACGTTTATGTCGAGGTTTAAGATTACTTTTGCTCGTGTTTTGCATTTTTCTGTTACTTTTTTGGATTGTGATTTGATGAATTTTTGTAATTCTTTTCGTTCTTCTAGTGTTAGTTTAACTGTGTATTTTTGTGATTTCATAGTACCCCTCTTTGTGGTACTATAATAACACATTATTTATTATTTGCCAAGTGTTTTAGATGAATTAATGTACTAGTTGGGTGACGTACTGTTGCCAATATTTTAGGGTCGTTAGGAGCATGTCGTGTATGGAAAGTTCGGCGTGTCTGCCGCGGCGTTTATGTTTGGATGCATAGGCAAGGTGCAAGATTTCAACCATAACGTCAAAGATTTCTTTTTTTACTCCGATTGCTTGTTTAAAATCCTTATTACTTAATTTTGAGGCTTTTTCATACCGTTCCAAACTACCCAGCATTGATTAAACTCTCTTGATCAAAACAAACACAAACCAAATATTTATAAATTCTAAGGAGCTCTAATAAAGGAAGTATGTATTTAGCACTACGAGAGAATATGCAACAGTATATCAATACGGCAATTCATTGATAAATTTTATGTGGAAATACGTACCGAAAGGAAAAGAGAGGGAAAAATAAAATGAACTTTGAAACGAGCAAAAATTTAGGCGGCATCGGTGCATTATTAATGTTTCTTGGCATCATAGCGCTATTTGTAGATCAAACACTTGTCTTTGGCATCATTGAAATCATAGGTACACTTCTTGTCATAGTTAGCCTTTATGGTTTAGCTGATTTCTACAGAAATAAAAAAATATTTACTAATGGTCTCTTTAGTGGTGTAGCAGTAATAATTGGCATCATTATTATAGATATAATCGCAGTAGTAAAGTTTTTACCCCTAACAAAGGATTTGGTGTACAAAATTTACCCTGAGTGGAATGGTGACCCTTCAACTATTCAGAGTTTAACACCAGACATTGCCAACCTTGATGTTTCAGCAATGATGCCCATGCTTACTATGTTACTACTGATTATAGTTGTATTTTGCGTGTTTGCAATAATTGCAGCTTTCTTTGCAAGACAATCACTAAAAGATCTAGCCACACATTCAGACACACCACGCTTTGCAACAGTAGGACTAATAGTACTCATAGGTGCAGTACTCTCCATAATCCTAGTAGGAGTACTACTAATATGGATAGCAACACTAATACTTGCAATCACGTTCTTTGCAATGAAAAAACCTCAACCTACACCACCAACACCCGTCTAGACCAAAAATTTAACCTCTCTACCCCTAACTTCCTGTTTTAAGTAATAAAGTGGGTCTAGTTTTTCTAAAAGGTCACTTGTTTTTTTAGTAACCTCACTTAAATGCCATTCTTTGTCGATTTTAACCTTGAAAATATACTTTAAGTGAACTAAAAATCCGCAACATAAAACCTGCCAAGCAAATCCTCCTCACGAAGCAAATTATAAACCGGATACAACAACAAAGAAACATGATTAACAAACACCCAACCCTCCAAACCATACTCACCCTGCATATACAACCTATCCTGCTCCAAGAGATTTTTAAGAAAATCAAACAACCCCTCCACCTCCCAACGAGCCCCATACAACAAAAACAACTCCTTCGAACTAGCTGAAACAGTAGTATTACAATTGTAAACGTAGTTTGTTCCAGTGGTGCCACATAGCAGTAATTTGACGATTTCTTCTCCAACGTATCCAATGCTTAACAATTTTTAAAGTTCGAACAACACGCATATAAAACCCAAAAAGCACACAAACATCACCCCTACTCAAACGTGCAAACCACGCTTTTTTTTAAACACAGACAAACTACAAGACGACGACTTATGCTGCACAAACGTTTTCGCATCCAACGAACAATAAGAAAAATACGTAAACAAAGCATACGCCAAACACACAAACAAACGTAATATGCTTATACCAACCAGAATAACTCTGCACCTCATACTCATCAAACCCCACCTCGGATTTGCTCCCCGCAAAACAACACTCAACAGTCCACCTAACACCAGCCACCTCAACAAACTCTAAAACAGACGTCTCTTTAGGCGCAAAACAAACATACACTCGCAACTCCCCATCCGATCGACTTCTCCTAACAAGCAAACAACGCCTCCAACCCAAAACAACCGGAAACTTTAACTCCAAAACCTGCCAATCATACACCCCAGCCCCCTTAGA
>WRGM01000146.1 GCA_009787175.1 Candidatus Bathycorpusculum fermentans
TCTAAATCGTTGGAAATGCATAAAACCATTTTCGGGCTGCTCATAAACACGATAGAATTTGGTCGTAAACTATTTTGAGACATGACCTGGTTTTTGGTTATTTTTGTATTAGGGGTTTTTTATAGTGTTTTTGTAATAGGTCCATATTACTTATTTAAGTAATATGTGTGTAACTCTAAAAGAGGCAAATAGCGCGTTAATTGTAGAAATGACTAAAAAACAAGACTTACAGACGAACCATATTACTTAATTTCGAGAAGTTAGGGATAAAGTTAACAATTTTTGGAATACATAATGGGATAACAACATACCTGCATCGAGTGTACTGTTAACTTTAATTTCAGACGTTCCCTTAATCTTGAAATTGCGGAAACGCCCGTCAAGCCTTTCGTAAAATGCGTCCTGAAGTCTGGATAGGACTAGCAACAAAAACATTCAACCGGTAAACAGACATGAAAAACAAAAACCACTACTAGCGGAAGTCCTTAGAGTGAACTTTCATTGAAGCGCTCTGTAAATCCTTTGCATAGACAATAGTTTCAGGAAACTATGGTATATTTATGTACAAATAAGCTTTAAATATGACATATATGTATGTTTATGAACTGACTGGAGTGTGTACAAAATGAGGAATTGCATTTGGCAACCAAATAACAAAACAAACTAACCCTATAACATACAAAAAAATCCAATATACCCAACAACCATTTAAAATCTTTTCAAAACTTCAAAACCACTACAAAAACGCATACATTTTAGAATCCATTACAGGTCCAAAAAAACTAGCCCAATACTCGTTTATAGGCTTCTCACCAACAATAACCCTGCAAACCAAAAACAACCAAACCCTGGTCATCAACGAAAAAACAGGCGAAAAAACACAACAAAAAACCAACGATCCACTAAAGCTAATACAAAAAATTCTAAAACCAAAAACAGTTAACAATCATGAATTCCGACTCATCGGAGGCGCAGTAGGCTACATTTCATATGACGCTATACAATACTGGGAAAAACTACAAACTACAAAAAACGACCTAACCTTCCCTGACATCGAAATGGGCATCTATGATGACGGTTTCATATTCGATCACTCCCAACAATTAGCCCTCTACTATTATCAAGAAGAAAACAGACTCTTAGAAGCCGAAAAAGCACTAAAAAAAACTGATGACAACAAAGAATTAACAACTTCTGAACCAAAAACTAACATTTCACAAAAACACTTCGAACACGCCATAGAAAAAGCCAAAGAATACATAACAACAGGAGACATCTTTCAAGTTGTTCTCTCAAAACGTTACCAATTTCAAACACAAGGCTCTCTAATACCTTTCTACCAAACCTTACGTTGTATCAATCCATCATCATACATGTACTATTACAAAGCAGGCGAACGTCAAATTATTGGTGCCAGTCCAGAAATGCTCGTCCGCGTAGACAATCGTATAGTTGAGACTTTTCCAATTGCAGGAACCGCCAAAATCACACATGACAAAACAGAAAACAGTCGTTTAGCTCATGAATTGCTATCAGATCCTAAAGAACGTGCTGAACATGTAATGCTTGTAGACTTAGCCCGAAATGATATCGGAAAAATTTCCAATTTTGGAAGTGTACATGTACCCGAATTCATGAAAATACAACAATATAGCCATGTGCAGCATATTGTTTCTCAAGTGGTAGGTAAACTACGCGATGACTTGGAAAGCTTTGATGCATTCCGTTCAGTTTTTCCCGCAGGTACTGTCTCTGGAGCACCAAAAGTTAGAGCAATGGAAATTATTGACGAATTAGAACAAACACAGCGTGGACCTTATGCGGGTGCAGTAGGTTATTTTTCATATAACGGAAATGCAGATTTTGCGATCACCATTAGAACTCTATTTGCCGACAAAAACCAAGCCTACATACAAGCAGGTGCAGGTATCGTTGCCGACTCCATTCCTGAACATGAATGGATTGAAACAGAAAACAAAGTCAAAGCCTTAATGAAAGCCCTAGAGCCCTTCGGAGGGAGCTAACATGAAAGTCTTAGTCATAGATAACTATGACTCATTTGTCTACAACATCGTACAGTACATTGGCGAGATGGGTGGTATAGAACTTATAGTTCGTAGAAATGACCAAACATGCATACAGGAGCTTATCAAACTCAAGCCCGACAGAATTGTCCTCTCACCCGGACCAGGTACACCAGAGAACAAAAAATGCTTCGGTGTATGCAAAACAATCCTACAAACCCTAAGTTATAACATTCCCACGCTTGGTATCTGTTTAGGTCATCAGGGAATAATTCATACTTACGGTGGAAAAATAGTTCCAGCAAAAAAGCTCATGCATGGCAAAACTTGTGTCATCAAACATGACGGGAAAAGCCTCTTCATAGGTGTAGATAATCCTCTCTTAGTTACAAGATACCATTCACTTGCAGGTGAACGCTCCTCAATTCCCGATTGTTTACAAATCACTGCAGAGGCCATAGATGATGGGGAAATTATGGGTGTGCGCCATGTAAATTATCCAATTTATGGTGTTCAGTTCCATCCTGAATCTATCTTGAGTTTGGGCGGTAAAAAAATTATCCATAATTTTATTGAAGGTAAAAACCTATGATGCAGACTTGTATACAAAAACTCGTTGAAGGGGCTAATCTTTCGCTTGACGAATCAATGCAGGTTATGCAAGAAATTCTAACGGGAAAAGCAACATATGCTCAAACAGGTGCATTTTTAACAGCTTTGCGAATTAAAGGCGAAACGATAGAAGAACTCTTAGCTTTTGCTAATGTAATGAAAAGTCAATGTCTACAAATTAGACCTCAAGTACAGGGTAGGCTTGTGGACACTTGTGGCACAGGTGGAGATAGCATTAAAACTTTTAATGTGAGCACTGTAGCGGCGTTTGTAATTGCAGGTGCTGGTATTCCAGTTGCTAAGCATGGAAATCGTGCTATGACGAGCAAAAATGGTAGTGCTGATGTGCTTGAAAAATTGGGACTAAACTTAGTTATGACACCTCGTGATGTGCAATTGGCCATTGAAAAAGTAGGTATTGGCTTTATGTTTGCGCCAGTGTTTCATCCTGCTCTACGGGTTGTTGCTCAAACACGTAAAGAAATAGCCGTACGCACAGTTTTTAATGTATTGGGTCCATTGGCTAACCCTGCTAATGCTGTGGGACAATTGCTTGGGGTTTATGAGTCTAGACTTGTTATGCCTTTGGCTAAGGTGCTTAACTATCTTGGCTGTAAAGAAGCCATGGTTGTTCATGGTTTAGATGGGTTAGATGAAATATCAACTTTGGGCAAGACTTGTATTGCGCATTTAAAATCTGGTCAGATTAAAAAGTTAGAAGTTAGTCCAGACTTTTTTGGTGTAAAACAGGCTAATGCTATAGATTTAAGCGTTTCAAATGTTGAAGAAAGCGCACAAATTATCTACAATATCCTGTCTGGTAAAAATTTAAATGATCCTAAGGCGGAGATGGTTTTAGTTAATAGTGCTGCAGGAATTATCGTAGGCGGCAAAGCAAATAATTTCCCTGAGGCTATACAAATTGCTCGAGAATCTATTTTGAGCGGTGCAGCTTATGGCAAATTGAAAGAGCTAATTAGTATCTCTGGAGGTAGCTTACAGAATCTTGAGGAGTTAGCATCAGTATGAGTGATTTCTATGATACCTTAGGTCTTAGTGCACAAGAAACTATTAACAATGGCTACTATTCTAACTCTTCCAAAACTGTTCCAAGTATGCATTTAAGTCTCAAAAAAGCAATACTCAAGTGCCATAATTGCTCTATAATAACTGAAATCAAATTCGCTTCACCAACATTTAAGTCTATACATGAAAATAGCAGCCTAACTGACATTGCTAAATCTATGGAGACTGGCGGAGCAACAGCTATATCTGTATTAACTGAACCAAAGTACTTTAAAGGTTCAATAAATTTTCTCTCAACGGTTCGTCAGACTGTGAAACTTCCTTTGTTAATGAAAGATATAATTCTAAGTCAGACACAAATTTCTACAGCAGTTAACATTGGAGCTGATGCAGTTCTTCTAATTAAAGCTCTCTATGACCGCGGATATAGCGAGTTTGCTCTCGATGATATGATAGAACGGGTACATGCAAAGGGTCTTGAGGTTTTGCTTGAAGTTCATACTGATAAAGAATTCGAAGCGGCCAAAAAAACAAACGCTGACATAATTGGTATAAATAATCGTAACCTTGCAGACTTGAAAATAGACTTAAACACTACTAAAAAACTTATCCAAGCAAACAGTTTTGACGATTTAGTTGTTGTAAGTGAAAGCGGTATTTACACAACAGCAGATATACGTTTTCTACGTCAGATGGGTGTATCTGCTTTTCTTATCGGTTCAAGTATAATGTTAACAGTAAATATTGAAGAAAAAGTTAGGGAGTTTGTAAATGCATGAAAATAAGTAGTTACCCCAAAAATGGAAAGTACGGAAAATTCGGCGGCAAATTCGTACCTGAAATCCTAATGGAAGCCGTTAATGAACTTGAGGTCGCCTATTACCAAGCAAAAAAGGACAATGCTTTTCAAAAACAGCTGGATTACTATTTAGCTGACTTTGTTGGTCGTCCAACACCGCTTTATTTTGCAGAAAATTTAACCCGTAAATTGGGTGGCGCAAAAATTTATCTAAAACGTGAAGATCTAGCCCATGGTGGAGCACATAAAATCAACAATACTCTTGGACAGGCGCTACTTGCAAAACGTATGGGTAAAACCCGTGTTATTGCTGAAACAGGAGCAGGACAACATGGCGTGGCTACAGCAATTGCCTGTGCCGCTTTAGGCTTAGAGGCTGAAGTTTATATGGGTACCGAAGACTGCGAAAGACAACGCTTAAACGTTTTTCGTATGAAACTCTTAAACGCTAAAGTCCATCCAGTAAACTCAGGTTCAAAAACGCTTAAAGACTCTATTAATGAGGCATTTCGCGACTGGGTAACCAATATCAAAACAACATATTACATGATAGGTTCAACAATGGGACCTCACCCTTACCCTATGATGGTTAGAGACTTTCAAAGCGTAATAGGCAAAGAAATTAAACAACAGTTCACACAAAAAGAAAACCGTCTACCCGACGCATTAGTAGCCTGCGTGGGCGGCGGCAGCAACGCTATGGGCACATTTTACCCATTTGAAGACGACCTAACTGTCAAACTCTATGGCGTAGAAGCCGCAGGTGAAGGTATAAAAACCGGCAAACATGCAGCAACACTCCTAGCAGGAAATGAAGGAATTTTCCACGGCATGCACACGTACATCTTACAGGATGATAATGGACAAATAAAAAGTACCACCAGCATATCTGCAGGCCTCGATTATCCAGGCGTCGGACCAGAACATGCTTTTCTCAAATCACTAAAACGAGCAACTTACGTTTCAGCCACAGACAAAGAAGCCGTAAACGCCTATTTACTACTATGCAAAACAGAGGGTATATTACCCGCATTAGAGTCCTCCCACGCACTTGCATACGCAATAAAACTAGCACTCAACATGGATAAAACAAAAACTATCATAATTACCCTATCCGGACGCGGCGATAAAGACGTAGAAACAATAGCAGACTTTACAGGTGAAAAAATATGAACACCATAAAACAAGTCTTCGAAAACAATCACAAAAACAACAAAGGATGTCTCATAGGATACATCACAGCCGGCGACCCTACACCTGAGTTAACCCCAAAAATCGCCAACGCCCTAATACGCGGAGGTGTCGACATTCTAGAATTAGGTTTACCCTTCTCCGACCCCATAGCAGACGGCCCAACAATACAAGCCGCAAACATACGCGCACTAAAAGCAAAAACAACCCCACCAAAAGTGCTAAAAATCGCCCAAAAAATCAAAACAAAACACAACACACCCATAATCATCATGACATACTACAACCCAATATTCCATATAGGCCTCGACAAATTCATATCAACCGCCAAAACCCACAACGTCAACGGACTTATTATACCAGACCTACCCATTGAAGAAGCATCCCACTTCAAAAAAACCGCAACCACATACAACATGGATACAATCTTTCTCGCAGCCCCCTCAACCTCAAAAAACCGGTTAAACAAAATCATCAACGAAACATCCGGTTTTCTATATCTAATCTCACACTACGGCACTACCGGAACAAAAACAACCCTAGAAGACTCTACAATTAAACTAGTACAACAAGTCAAAACTATAACAGACAAAAAAATCCCACTAGCCGTAGGCTTTGGCATTTCCCAACCCGAACACATACAAAAAATAATAAAAGCAGGTGCAGATGCTGCAATTGTAGGCAGCGCATTTATCAACATAATCCAAAAAAACACTAACAACAGCGTCACATGTATGCTAAATGAACTTGAAGCTACTGCAAAAGCACTAAAAACCGCAATTACCCTTGAAAGCACAACATACACATGAAACCCTACAGGATAAAAGAAAACAAGACGACAGCCATAACATCGAAGTCATACCAACATTTACAACAGTTTCTGACAAGACTCAAGATTCCATACTTTCCGTGTATTTTGTTGGTATTGACGAAACATATTGGTTTGCTTTGGAGGTTAAACAGTGGAAAGAGATGTTAAAAAAACGAAAATAAAAATCTGCGGTATTCGCGATGTCGATACTGCTAAATTTTGTGCTGCTGAAGGTGTTGATTTTTTGGGGATTCATCAAATATGGTCACCAAAAAATAGCGAAGATATTTGTCTATTCAACAAGAACATTCGTTTGTTCAATGAAATTAAGTCTGCTGTTGGTTCCTCTACAAAACTTGTTCTTGTCACAAGAGAAAGTAACCTTGATAATTTATTGAATATCTGTTTGACATTTGATTTTGCTGATTATATCCAAATGCATTTTCCAATATCTACTGTTATGCTTCAAAATTTCAAAAATATGCTTGTTAAAAAAGATTGCAATGTAGGCATAATAGCTGTTATTAGAGCTGATGAAATTGATACGACAGATATCCGTGGAATATCTAATGAAGCAGATTATTTGCTTTTCGATTCTTCTTACCATGGCGGTACTGGTATCTGCTTACCCGATGATATGTTGAGTAAAATAACACTCAAAGCAGGAGGGTTAGACTATTTCTTAGCGGGCGGTTTAACTCCTGAAAATGTTTCAAGCAAAATCTTGAGTTCATGTCCGTTTGCAGTTGATGTGCAATCTGGCGTAAATAAGGATAACGAAAAATATGTTAAAGATCACAAGAAAATACAACGTTTTGTTCAGGCAGTAAAGGAAACTATGAACCTATAATTTCACATGTTAAATATATGACACAATATTTGCGGCAACTTAGGGAATATACAAAGAAGAAAAAAAGCGGTAATAGTTCCGGGAAAAGATAAGGTCAACTTTTGGTAGTAATGTTAATCAGCTTGTTTTTGCGCCAAATAGTGATGAGTTAGGAATAACTATTTAGCAGTGTTGGCAGGGTATGTATTTTCTATGAAAAGCCTTTTTGCCCAGATCGTCAAGGTCACCATAATACCAACATTATCTCAAAAAACCAAACACAAAAAACCCAAACCAAACACAAAAAACCCAAACCAAACAACCAACAATAACACCCAACACTACAAAACCAACCACAACACACCAAAACAAAACAACCATACACTACAACAACAATAACATACACAAACTAACCAACAACATCAACATCAACAGAACCAACAACACACTCCACATAACACAAAATCCAACAATAACATCCAAAGACAACTTACCCAAACCACCCCTACCACTACTACGCAACTTTACCCACTTCTTACAATACCCTCCTCAACATACAACTCACCCACAACAAGCAAATGCCAAATAACAATCAACAACTTCGAGTAACAACAACATACGCCGTACCACTCCCTTTCTTAGCTTCAATACACAAAAACATACGCCTAAACCAAACCACCCTTAACCCTAACCGCCGTATGTACCACCTCAACCATAATCCTGCGCAACCAACTAGAACCCCCCTTAGTAATCAAACCCAAAATAACCTTACCCACAAACTGATACACCCCAGGCACCATCCCACTCCAAGCCGCCACCTGCCGCTCACTACCAAACCGCAAAAAATCCCCCAACTCAACCAAAATAACAGCTCCCGACATCTTACCCACACCCGGAACCCAACAAACAATATCCAACTCCCGCTCACAAACCAAACTCAAAATCTTAGCATCCAACTCTGCAATCAGACCCTTTAAATGCAACAAAGACTCTGCTAACTGCTTGAGCAAAAAACAGTCATTCTCACTAAGCACACTTAACACCACCTCTTCAAACTCTTCCCGCCTACCAAGCAACCACTCATTTTTTGTTTCCTCCAACACCGTCCCCACAGACTTTCCCTCCATTAATCCATCTAAAATTTCCTGTCCAGCTTTACCAAACACGTCACTTAATTTAGAGCTTAAACAGAAATTAGTTCTGCTGAGCAAACTATGAACACGATTTTTAAATTGAGTTTATTCTGTATATATCTAGTTCTCATTTGAGTTAGTTTGCGTAGTTCTCGTATATGTTTGGGTGGGATGTAACTGGGTTTTATAAGGTTTGCTCGTAGTAAATATGCTAGTCATTCGGAGTCGGTTTGGTCGGTTTTTCGCTCGGGTATGTTTTTTACTATGTATGCGTTTGCCAGTATGGGTTTAAGGTTGGCTTCTTCTAGCATTAAATATGGGGTTACCCAAAATATGCCTGGTGGATTCTATGACGATTTTTAGACATTGGTTTTGTTTTAGCCCTGTTTTTAGGTTGGTTATGTCGGTTTGGTTGTTTTGGAATTTTTTGGTTTGTTTTTCTTGGTTTTGTCCATCAAGTATTGTTGCGTCTAACAATTTTTTGTGGGCATCATCGTCGTAAATTTTTTCGCTCATGCTTTTTCATCTATGTTGTTTGGAGGGTTAATGGTGCTCTGTAGGCATTTAGATGTAGTTTTCTATCCGAGTTCAAGGGCCTAAGCCGTCTATTCGTCAAAGAGCACGTGCCATTTTAGTTTTCGAGGTTTAAATGATCTCCAAAATATGTTCGGTGTTTTGTTTAGCCCTCCTATGAATTAAAGGTTAGATCTGGGCAAAAAGGCTTTTCATGGCACTTCTAAAAAAGCTTGCTTTATAAGATTTTAGCTCTCAGCAAAAATTTCGTTAACATTTAATCTTTCATGCCATTTTTTGCGCAACAAACACAGCTACATATGCAAATTCATGCATAGATGCTTTAATAAAAACACGCAAGCTAAATACATACTGGGTATAAGGTTTAAATTGTTAATGTTAATTTTTAGTGTGATGGTGAGTTTGTGTTGTGTTCTTTGGGTTTGCAGAGGTTTGGTAGTGTTTGTGGTTTTCTTTTTCCTCTTGTCGCGTTTTGCTGTATTGGTGTATCTAGTGTGTCTTATCCCGAGTTTAGCTGGTTTGATAATGCTTTAAGTGATTTAGGTGTGGTGTCTGGTGTTACGGCGTTTGCTTTTAATTGGGGACTATTTACTGCTGGACTGTTAGGTTTCTTTTTTGCTGTTGTGGGATTGTTTAGCTTTTTTAAAGATAGTGCTGCTGGTAGGGTGGGGACTGCTGTTTTTGCTTTGGCAACGGTTTGGCTTATGGCTATAGGCGTATTTAACGAGAGCTTTATCCCTACACATTTCATTGTTGCTATACTATTCTTTGTCACTCTACCTACATCTCTTTACATTCTAACTGCCGCTCTATATCTAAAAGGCGAGCTCAAATTGGCTATTTTCGCCTTAAGCTCCTCATTTATAGCTGCTATGCCTTGGCTACTTTTCTTTGTATTTCATTATGCGCCAAGCGTTGCTATACCTGAAACTATATCTGCCATAGCCGGCTCCATTTGGGTAATAATCCTTAGCTACAAAATATCAAAAACCCCGCCGTCATATAGCAGCGTCTAACAGTTTCAGACGGCTTTTAATAATGAATGGTAATTAACTGTTAACTGCTGTCTTGATGTTGAGAAAACTTTATGAAAAGGGGGTGGGCGGATTTTTTATTCTATGTATATTGCTGGCTGGTAAGGTATTGCTGTTTGGGCACGGTTTTTGGGGTCATAGCGGGTTTCTGTGTTGTTGTCTTCGCTGTAAACGTTTACTTTTGTGTTGAAGCGGTCTTTTAAAAAGTTTAAGGCGTCTTGTATGATTTCTTTTTCGTTTACTTTTTGGATTTTAAGCATGTTTGCCTTGCGGTTTGCAGACAATTTTGTTGTAGTTTTAATAATTTTAGGTACTAGCGCTGCTATATCTTTCATGTGCGGTTTTAGCTCTTGGTTGTTTGAGAATTCTCTCATTAACTCAGAAATTTTCGCTTCACCAGTACTTGCTTTTTCAAGAATTTTTAAATAAACTTGCCATTTCCACGCAGCAGCTGTATAGAATACGAGTTGTTTAGGTGCAATTTTAGTAGCTTTAAGAATATTTTGCGTATCCGATAGCAGGTCAGTTATCATGTTCTCCTGCTCCTCCGCCGCTATATCAATTTTGCTTTCATCAAACTTTGGCCACGGTGCAGTACTTATAAACCGGGTCTCGCCCATTTGACTCCATAACTCTTCACACATATAAGGCGCAAATGGCGCAAGCAACTTTAACCATGTTTTAACAGCGTCAACAAGTGCCGTGTCAACAGGTAACGCCGTATTGGTGCAGTTTTTTCTCTGCATATACCAACGTATATCATTCCATACTTCAAACAACGCTGTTTGAAGCGCCGTACGCGTCTTAAGTCCATCAAGACTTAACGTAGCCTCCTCTATACGATACTGTAACTTACACTGCAGCCAATGCTCTAACACAGTACTCTCCGACTGTCCGCCCGATACAGTCATGCCCGCTATAATAGTATTGTTTACAAAACTTTTAATGGAGTCAAACTTGCTTTTCAAATCAGATACGTTATCTGCGCGCCAGTCAGGATCATCCATACCCTCAGCGCCTATCAATAAACCGCAGCGGGTAGCGTCCGCGCCATACTTATCAATAGCACCCTTCAGCGTTATAAAATTGCCTTTACTCTTATGCATACTCTGCCCTTCAACCATTAACATGCCATTAACACCTATACCCTTAGGCCAATGCTCTGGCGGGAAGAGGGCGGCGTGGTGGAATATGCAAAAAGAAAGATGATTATTAATTAACTCTTTAGCAGAATTTCGTAAGTCAAAGGGGTACCAGTAGAGAAATTCTTCCCGCATATCCTCTAACAATTTTGTAGATATGTCTGATTCTCCGCTAACTTTAGCCTTATCACCTTTACCGTAGAATATGTAGTCAAAAACTTTTGCTGTAAGCGCCTCTGGCGAGATATTATTTTGATTAATATGCCTATTTATAGTATAAAATGCCATATACAGTGTAGAATCGCTTAATGTTTCAATTATCCAACCATTTCCCCAAGGCAACGGCGTCCCAAAACCCGTCGTTCTAGCACATGCCCACTCCTTTAACCAGTCAACTGCAGCATAAAAGCTACTACGAGCTGTTTCTGGATAAATCTTCATCTGAGCTATAACTTGTCTAGCCTTCTCCTTCCATGCAGTATTTGAATAATTTAGGAACCATTGATCTGACAAAATCTTTACCATACAGGGCGTCATACAGCGACATACCACCTGCTCCGGCAAATCATACATAATGTCTGTTATGCCAAGCTTGTTAAAATCTGCTATAAGCTGATCTTTAACCTCCCTAATAGACCTGCCCGCGTAAACACCACAATTATCCATAAGCTTGCCACTATGAAACTCTTTCTTATACAACTCTTTAGTAGCAACATCAGCCCTCGGATCATGCTGACCCTTAATACCCATCTGCTCAACAATCTCACATGCAGGATACACGCCAAAACCGTCAACTTTAATTATAGACACAGGCCTAATCCGCAAAACCATATCTGGATCCACACCAAACCCCTCCAAAACACCCGGATCCTGCTGAAGATCCTTCAACGCAAGCCAATCAAAGGGCGCATGAGCAGGAACACTATACACTATACCCGTCGCAACTTTGGTATCAACAAACCAACCCGGCAAAATAGGAAACACTTCACCCGATATAGGACTCTCAAAAGTCTTACCCACAAGCTCCCCACCCTTAAAAACACGATTAACAACAACAGACTTCTCTTGCTCCCTCAACTTTTCAGCAGCTTCCACACTAATAACCCAAACCTCACAACCATTAACCAAAGCCTCCACATACATAGCATCGGGATTAACCCAAAGATTTGTAATACCAAAAACAGTCTCAGGCCGAAAAGTCGCAGCCGGCAAAAACTTTTCACCAAACCGGTACTTAATCAACGTATACTGCTCAGCCGTCACACCCTCCCCACTTTGACGATCATGATCACCCGTAGGACTCTTATCCTTCGGACACCAAACCACCGGATGAGTACCTCTCGTAACATACCCCTGCTCCTTCAACTTTTCATACTGCCACTCAATAAACTTTTGAAAAGTAGGATAAACAGTTGTAAACTCACGACGCCAATCAACTGAAAAACCTATACGCCTAGCAACAATCTTACCCTCATCAGTATAATACTGCGCCATATACTTAGGATCAACAAACCTCTGCAAATGCTCCTCAGAAACACCATCAACCTCCCTAAGAACACGAATATACTCACTATCACCCCTCGCTACACGCTGACTAGCACCCAACAAAGGCTGCCCCGTCCAATGCCACGCCCAAGGCCAAAGCACATTATAACCCTGCATACGCTTAAAACGAGCATATACATCAACTCTAGACGCAGAAAAAGCATGACCCACATGAAGCGGACCATTCATATATGGAAACGGAAAAGTCACCATAATCTTCTGCTTAGCCGGATCAGGATCAACTTCAAATACGTGAGCAGATTCCCATAGGGATAACCATTTCTCCTCAACTTGCTTTGTTTGACTCATAAAACCTGTTGAGTAAGACCTAAACTATAAGACTTTTGCTCCATTTCACCATTATAATCCTAAACAACAACAACATTTCAAAACTTCCCAATTTACCATCTGCTTAATTACCTGCTGAAAATTCGTTCCTTCACTATTTCAGGTAAACGATCTAAAATCACTCCTCCTCTAAAATATATACCATCCACCGCCCAAACAAATCATGCATCTGCATACAGTAGCGTATCCCAACAAAACTCATCCATCCATTCATCCATATCCACCTGT
The DNA here is from genome assembly GCA_009787175.1 of Candidatus Bathycorpusculum fermentans. Lineage (GTDB taxonomy): Archaea > Thermoproteota > Bathyarchaeia > Bathyarchaeales > Bathycorpusculaceae > Bathycorpusculum > Bathycorpusculum fermentans. The sequence goes on from WRGM01000146.1 coordinate 13,257, forward strand.
TTTGACGAAGAACCAATTTTTTTGTGGGACCAGTTAAGCTGTATTTTCTATGTGATGCATTTTTTGAAATGTTGCCAAGTTTTCATATGTTTTGTTTTTAGGTTCTGGTAGGATTCAAATTGCATTATTTATGCGTTTTATATGTATACGTTTTTAGTCATTATATTTTTGATGCTTAATGTCTGTAAAGAATGACCTTAAATAAGACTGTGTAGGGCTATTATGTATTAGGAAGGCAAAAATTGGGAAAATTTTCAAAAAGTGATGTAGTTAACATTATTCTATTAGTTAATTCCCTTGTTTGGTACCTGTGCTCTTTTAGTTTTTTAACAAATAACACCAGTTTTACAGGCAATAATCTAGTAGTGATCATTGGTATTAATTTGGTAACTACTTTTTTAGCTGCTGTTTTAGGTATACAGGTAATTCAAAAAATTAAAAGCCGAACTAAAATTATAGTTTCATGGTTAGCTATGGGCGTGTTTCTTACACTATTGATTTTACTTATTGATTCTTCTTTTTTCGATTTTACCTTTCTTCCAAATGTCATAGGTCCTCATACTCAAGATTTTTCAATAGGCGCTTCATTTTTTGAGATTTCTCTTATTTCCGGTATTGTCGGAACATATTGTGGATTTGGTTTTCCTGTATTACTAGGACACTATACTGCAACTACAAAAAGTGTGAATCGGGCAAAAGTTAGTGGTATAATTATTTTCATTACAAGTCTTAGTTTTGCCGCTATGACATTATTTGTTCATAACTCAATATCTGCCGTTATAGTTTTAACATTTTGTAAACTCTTTGGTTTAATTGCTGTACTGTTCTTAAAGCCTTCTGAAGTAAAAATTAATGAAAAGGAAAAAGTTTCATATAAAACTGTATTAAAAACACGTTCAATGATGCTTTACCTTATTCCTTGGTTAATGTTTTCAATTGTAAATACTTTTGCGCTTCCTGCGTTAAATATTGGTTTTGATGGTGAATTTATTAATTCAATTACGCTAGTAGAAAATGTTCTAGCGGGAATTTTTGCAGTGATTTTTGGTTTTGTAGCTGATCGTTTTGGTCGAAAACGTTTATTATTTTTCGGGTTTACCATGATTGGGTTAGGATACGCTGCGCTAGGACTCTTTTCTTTGTTGTCTATGTACGGTTTATATTTCTACATTCTTGCTGATGGTATTGCATGGGGGATTTTTGCAATGTTATTTGTTTTGACAATCTGGGGTGATATAGCTGATAAAAGGGATAGTGAAAAATTCTTTGTTATTGGCTTTTTACCTTTTGTGATTTCTGCCTTTATGCAGGTTCTATTTGGTCAATTTGTTGTTGATACTCTAGTAGATTTGACAAACGTGTTCTTTTTCATCAGTATCCTTCTGTTTATTGCTGTTACTCCACTTTATTTTGCGCCTGAGACTTTGCCAGAAAAAGATAAGAAAGAAGATGAGCTTAAGGCGTATCTTGAGGAAGCCATTAAAAGGGTTGAGAGGGAATCTAGTAAGAGGCAGTGGAGAAAACAGGCGGTGCCGTTAGTGGATGATTCTGAGAGTTATGATGAGGAGCGGGAGAATTAGTAGAACACTTCTTAAGTGTCTGGTGTGTGTTGGATTGTTATGTTCTTTCATGTGATACTTGCTACTGATTGTAATCTTCAATGTCGTTATTGTTTTGGTGAGTCTCTTGATGATTTTGATGAGGATTTTAGTGATGATTTAGAAGTTGATTATTCTTTGCCGCGTAGGGTTACCTATGATGTTGAGCTTCTTAAGAGTTTTTGTAGTAAGGATCCTGAGTGTGTTTTAACTTTCTATGGTGGTGAGCCCTTATTGCAGATGGAGTCGTTGCGGCATATTATGGATGTTGTTGAGCCCAAGTTGTATATGATGCAGACTAATGGTTTTCTTCTTGATAAGCTTGAGTCTAGGTATGTTAATCGTTTTCATACTTTGCTTGTATCTGTTGATGGTGAGGAAGCTTTGACTGATTATTATAGGGGTCAAGGTACTTTTCGTAAAGTTGTTGAAAATTTAAAGTTTATAAAGCAAAATGGTTTTAATGGTGAATTAATTGCAAGAGTTACTGTTATGGAGCAGACAGATATTTATAAGCAGGTTCGTTTTTTGCTTGAAAACCCCGAGTTTTCTTTTGCATCTGTTCATTGGCAGCTTAATGCAGGTTTTTGGGGTAATGATTATCAGAGGCGTAATTTTGAGGAGTGGTCTGAGTCTAATTATGTTCCAGGTGTTAGGGAGCTTGTTAAATTTTGGGTTAATGTTATGGAGCAGAGTGGTAAGGTTTTGAAGCTTTATCCTATTTTGGGTGTAGCTTATTCTCTGTTGCATGGTGAGGTGGTGAATTTTTTGCGTTGTGGTGGGGGGTGGATTAATTATGCTATTCAGACGGATGGTTACATTCTTGCGTGTCCAACTATGTGGGGTATGTCTAAGTATTATTTGGGGCATATAGCTGATTCTCATCCGTTAAAATTGGAAAAAGTGTTTGTTAACCAATTACCCTGTTCAGATTGTGAGCTTCTAAATATGTGCGGTGGTAGGTGTTATTATGCTAATGTTACTCAGCGTTGGTGTGTGGATGATTATCGAAAAGTTTGTAATACCGTTAAAGCGCTTATTGATGATGTTTCCGCTGAAATTCCTCATATTAAACAGTTGATAGTCCAAGGAAAAGTTTGCTTATCTGATTTTGATTTTGTAAAATATAACGGTGCTGAAATAATCCCTTAGTCTTTTGGATGCTGAAATTTGAGTATTCGCTATAGATCTGGTGTTGTGTGGTATTTTTGTTGGTGGCTGTTGCTAGTGTTATGGCAGTGTGGGGTGTGAGAGGATTGTTTTGTGGGGCGTGATTTCCTAAATTCCCAAGGTTTTGGGCACTACAATATCTAGTTTTTTGCAGATATCTTTCTGCTCTCTATTTGGCTCGCAGATTATCAC
>WRGM01000147.1 GCA_009787175.1 Candidatus Bathycorpusculum fermentans
ATTCTTTATCAGTTAAATCACTATCATACATTAAATAGTAAACCTCAACAAAATACACACAACGCTAGTTAAAAACTTATTGAATACAGATTCTGAAATATTTATAGTTGAATAGTTACGGGTAACTTGGTTTTCGGTGGGGTAAAGCTTTTAGTTGGTTAATGTAATAGAAAGATAAGGGTGCAAGAGAGATGGTGCAAAATAGAACATTAGATTCATTCTTTGCAGAAGATAAAAAACCAGCAGTTCATCAGCCGGTTAAAGTAGTGCAAGCTGAAGATGAATCTGAAGCTCAAACAGCGCCAATGGATATAGCAGTAGTTGAAGAGAAAAATAGTCAAGAAGTAGCTGTAGTTAAGAGAGAGAGAAAAGCTCGAGTTTTGCCGCCAATAGCGCCACTTAATCTTCCACCATCTTATGTTGTGTCTGCAGCTTATAATGGACGTCAGCAGAAAGCAATTATAAAGCTCTATGAGCCTGAATCTGGCGAGTTATATTTTTGGCATGATAATAGAGGGCATAAGCCTTACTGTTTAACTAATCTGCCAAAAGAGACCGTTTTACAATTTGACAGGGTTATTAAGCATAATGGATATGCGGACTGTATATCAGAGCAAAGATTTGACCCGTTAGCCAATCAAAATATTCAAGTTACAAAAATTGTTGCTAAAGACCCCCTTGCAATAGGTGGTAGGCCGCGTGGGACTATAAGGGATATAATTCCAGAGGATTATAGTCAAGTATGTGGCGGTCAAATTCAGGATAGTAATACTAAAATTTGGGAGTCAAAAATCAAGTATTATCAGTCATACATTTTTGACCAGAAAATTTTGCCTGGCATGATTTACCAAATAAAGAATGGAAACTTGGAAGAGGCCCCTATTTATGAAGAGGTAGAGCAGGCACTTGAGAGAATTCGTAAAGTTTTCAGCGAGGAAACTGTTGAAGAGCAAGAGTTTGTTGAAATGTGGGCTAAGCTTCTCGAGTATCCTGCGCCTAAATTTCGCAGAGCCGCTATTGACATTGAGGTATACTCTCCGCTAGCTAATCGTGTTCCTGATGCACGTGAAGGTTCTTTTCCAGTAATTGCATGCTCAATTTACAGCTCAGATGGTGACAAAAAAGTTCTTGTTCTTAAAAGATGTGATAGACCAAATGAAAAACTTCAATCACCAAATGGTATCGATATAGAACTTTGTGAAACAGAGGAAGAACTATTACGGCAAGTCTTTAAAGTCTTAACAGAGTATCCATTTATTTTAACATTCAACGGTGACGACTTCGATCTCCGTTACCTAGTTCACCGAGCATTAAATCTTGGATTCCAAAAAAAAGATCTACCAATTGATGTGGGAAAACGCGTTTGTTCAATAAAATATGGTATACATATAGATCTCTACAAGTTTTTCTTCAACAGGTCAATTCAAATTTATGCTTTCAGCAACCGCTATAAAGATGTAAGTCTTGGCGATGTAGGCGCAGCACTTTTAGGAATGGAAAAAATCCATTTAAACAAAGCCTTCGGTGATCTTACCTATAGTGAACTCGCACACTATTGTCTTAGGGATTCAGAAATTACATATAAGCTAACGAGTTTTGAAGATGACTCTGCTATGAAGCTTATACTGGTACTTGCACGCATAAGCAGCATGCCAATGGAAGACGTAAGCCGTCAAGGAGTAAGTCGTTGGATACGCAATTTTATGCATCGTGAACATCGCAAACGCGGACTTTTAATTCCAAACGCTGAAGATATTTTAACCAAAAAAGGCAAGACCAGTACAACAGCAGTGATTAAAGGCAAAAAATACAAAGGAGCAATTGTCGTCGAACCTACGCAGGGTGTCCACTTCAATGTTGCAGTAATGGATTTTCCCAGTCTATATCCATCAATTATCAAAGTTTGGAACCTTGGATATCAATCAATCGACTGTAATCATCCAGAATGCAAAAGCCGAATAATTCCAGATACACCCCACTGGGTTTGCACCAAGAAAAGAGCCCTTGAAAGCTTACTAATTGGTTCACTTCGAGACTTACGTGTAAAATGGTACAAAAACTGTGCTAAAAATAAGTCGTTATCGCCTGAATTACGAAGTTGGTACAGTATAGTACAAGGAGCACTTAAAGTCATTTTAAATGCTAGCTATGGCGTTTTTGGAGCAGACAGTTTTGATCTTTATTGCCCCCCAGTTGCTGAAGCAACAGCAGCAATTGGACGCTATAGCATCACACAAATCCTTGAACACGCAGAAGCAACAGGCGTAAAAGTCCTATATGGCGACACAGATAGCTTATTTCTCAAAAATCCTTCTAAAGAGCAAATTGAAGAAGTAGCACATTGGACAGAACAAAAGTTAAACATGAATATTGACGTTGAAAAAATTTACAGATACGCAGTTTTTAGTGCGCGCAAAAAAAACTATTTAGGAGTCTTAGAGGACGGCACAGTTGACGTTAAAGGTTTAACAGGTAAAAAGAAGCATATCCCAGTTTTCATAAAAGACGCATTTAACCAGATGAAAGAACGTCTCGCAAAAGTCAAAACACCAGCAGAATTCGAAAACGCAAAAAAAGATATAGCAAACATTGTTAAAGAAAGATACACACGACTAAAACGACGCGAATGGACGGATAATACTGAACTTGCATTTCATGTAGTCTTAGGAGATGACCTAAGCAGGTATACAAAAACGACACCTCAACATGTAAAAGCAGCATTTATTTTACAAAAAAGCGGAAAAGAACTACGAGCAGGCGACCTTATAAGTTTCGTAAAAGTTAACAGCAATAAGGAAAGAGTAAAACCGGTAGAATTAACATATAAAAATGAAGTTGACACTGACAAATACATAGCATATCTACAGTCAACCTTTGACCAAGTACTAGACGCGTTAGGATTGAACTTTGATGAAATCATTGGATTAACAAAATTAGCCCAGTTTTTTGTTTAGAAAAGAATGGAAATAAAAGAATAGATAAACGCAATTAACGTAAATACTGCAACTAAGGCTGAAATTATTATTACTATTTTTCGTTCAGTTAAGGGGCGATGATAAGTTAATGTGGTAACTAAGCTACGTCTGTGGTCGGATTCAAGTTTGTCATCTTTGAAGGTTATTAAAGCTTTTTTATGGGTAAAGAAGACTGTGAGCAGGATTAGTGAAGAATTGAAGATATAGGGTAATATTGAGATCAGTAAACCAATTTTTACATCAGCAATAATAGCAAAGGAGGCTATAGACATACCAATAGCAAAGCTGCCAGAGTTTCCTACAAATATTTTTCCCTGTAAATTTAATATTGTAAGAATTAACCAGAAAATTATCGGACCAATCATTAATAGATAACTAGACGATGTTAATGCAGAGATACCCATTAAACCTAAAAGCACTATTGCGGGACAACTAGTTTCAAGTCCATTAAAACCACCAAGCATGTTAACTGTATTTGTTACAATCATTACGATTAAGGGGATTATTATATAGAAATACCAGACACCGAAGTCAACAAATCCAATGAACGGCAAAGTAATTGATGTACGAGCATTCATTGCTATTGCAAAATAGACCAGAGGTAACGCTGCAATTAGCGGCATAAATGCTTTATAACGCCATTTCAAATCCATCCAATCATCAAGTAGACCCATAAAACCGCCGAAGAGAATACAAACAGCAAGAGTTAGAGGCGCAGAAATACCAGACTGCACTTGATGACCCCCACTGAGAAAATAAAATAAAAAAAGACAAACAGTTGTAAATAGGACGTATAACACGCCCAAACCGTTTGGAATCAAAGGTTTTCCAGTCTTATGCTGATCGGGAACTTTGGGAAACACGCTTTAGATATCACCTAATGGATAAACCATAGGATTATGGACGACCTGCATTATATGCAGCCCAATCTATCTCGTAGAGTCCGATCAAGGGAGCTATAGTGTAACCGGTGCTTAAACCAGAGAATTCTTCGCCTGCTCCTGCGATATATACGGGCTTTAAGTAGTCTAGAGATACATTCGAGTTATAATAGGGGGTAACAAGACCACCGGTGCTTTCAGAGAACTCTTGTTCAATATCTAGCAATAGCTTACGTATTACAGAGTTCTCCCCTTGTTCATTCCATACCCATCCAGCATATGCATCATATGAGCCAAAGTCATCTCGACTGGTCCATGCACTATTTGGATCCATAAAACCCTCTTTAATTAGACGATCTTTTGCACCACCAGATATATCGGCCATCCATGACCATTTACCTTCATCACCATAACCCCATGGTTGTGAATAATAATTTCCAGAGTCATCTTGCCAAATTGCTAGAACTGTGAAGACTAGTATGTATTTCACGTTCTGTTGACCATATGCGCTTAACATTTTTAGTGACAATTTTTCGTTGGCCATATATACAAAGCCCAAGTTTTCTATTTGTGTAGAGTTAACTGTAGCATTGTCGGCAAGTGTAGTTACGTTACCCTGAATACTTAACCAGTACCCGTAGTCCCACCATGAAACAACTATATCAGATGACTTCAATTTTGTACTTGTGTAGTCTAACATGTTTAACCATTGGGGCATTTGTTCACTTGGAGTTACTGGGAGAGCTGCAGAACTTATTGATGTGGGTGCATAAGCTCCTGCAACAGCTCTGGGCATACCTTCCTGCTTTGGTATTGGACTGAAAGCAAATTGTGTCATGAGAAGGATGAGTATTAATAGTATTCCAAGACCGCTATATTCTTTGCCAACACGCATCAATTTTCGTTTTGCTTTTGTAGCAACATTCGGTGTTTCTTTGAACATAATCATGAAGGGTTTTAGCAGTCCAACTACACCCATACCTACTAGTAAACCAAATGCAGGTGCGAATATTACCAGTAAACGCACCATTGAGGCTCCGAAATAGAGTCCGGTTATGCCGAAGAGTAGGAGGAATATGTTGCGGTTTGTTGGATTTTTAAGGGTGAAGTATAGTCCAGTGAGGAAGAATATTGCGCATATGCCAAGTTCTAGATAGAGGTTGCCCCATGCGGTAACGCGGTGTTCAGCAACTGATGCAATTAATGGCGCGCTTGAGCGGATAGATGGGTTGAGAACTGTAGCAAATTTTCCGGCAAGGCCGCCGAGGTAGCCGAAGTATGTTAATGAAATGAGGCAGACAAGTATTGCGGAGATTACTGCGGCAATTGTGAGCATTCTGTTTTTTGCTGAAATGTTGCGTTTTAGAAATTCGTTAATTAGCATTACAGCAAAGACTGCTATAACTAGGAGTATTGGGGCAGTTAATAGGTAAGAGTAGCCAACTTGCGGGAATTGTATTGATATTAGTAAGCTTAGTCCCATGGTTATGCCGTAGCTGGTAAGTAAGCGTCTGTCAGCTCGTTTTAGTATTACGAGTATAAACGCGAAGAGAGCGACTAAGCCTAAAACGTAATATGCTGCACCCCAGCCAGTGATGAAGTACGCTAACGCTAAAGCTGCACCTATAGAATAAAGTAAGCTTCCACGTAGAGAACGTTTTGAGTCTAATGAGCGGAAAAATAGCAGTACAAAGAAGACTAAACCAATCATACCAGGTATTTCGGAGTCGAAAAATCCAAGAGAGCTTCTCTGTACAAAGGATGGAGCTAGGGCCAAGAAGAGTGCAGCAAATAAGCCAACTGCTTTTCCACCCATGTCTTTTCCAACAAAGTAAAGTACTAGACAAGGCAGAGTGCCCAAAAGTACTGTTAATACTGCACAGAAGGTCATTAAATCAACATTTACACCTAAAAAGCTAACTACGTTGTATAACGCAGCTGCAGTCATAGGTAAAGCGGGATAAGATCTAGACATGTCAAGACCGTCAGGATACCATTGTTGATAATTAACCCAATGATCTGTGTAGGGGGAGAGTAAACCGTTGTCTACCATATAGCCAGTAATGCTGTATTGATAGTATGGGTCAAATTCATTTAAATGAATTTGTCCTGATGGTATTTCCCAGCGTATAGGTAAAACACGAACAGTGAATGCAACAAAGAGTATTAAAATTAGCGCTGAAATTACAATTATAGTAGAATAATTGAGTTTAAAGCCTTTTTTTAAAGATTTCAGACCATTAGTTTGACCTTTAGACACAAATTCCCCTCACGTAGTCATTTTTCAATTTAGATTTGTTTGGAGTATATCACAAAGTGGTTTATTTATGGCTTTCCAAAAAATAACCATGCTATGGATTATTTAACTGTTTAATCACATGACATATAACCCATGGGCTGTATCTACACAATTTTCTTAACCTAAACACTCGCTCTAGCCACGCGAAAATAGGCACAAGACCACTTTGAGAAGTTCGTCCAAAAGGTAGCCAATTGAAACCTAAATGAGCATGCAGACAAAAACCAGCTTTAGGCAAAATTTGAATAACACCACTGCAAGAATGCAAATAAGAACGCCCGCCCCCTAAACTCTTCAGTTTCCCCTTAAAACTCGATCTATTACCAAAAGACAGAACACAATTTGAGCCAAACTTTAACACACGATAACAATCATCCAAAGCAACACCGAGTTCAGGAATGTAATCTAGCACTTCAACCATAAATGCGGCATCAAAAACGTCACTTTTAAAAGGCAAATATCTAGCATCAGCCACTACAACAATTGCCTGCTTTGTCCGCTGTCTAAGACGTTTAAGTGAGCCACCATCAATGTCTATGCTTACAACATTTGTCTTAGTATTTAACGCAATAAGAGATATCCTCCCAGATTCAGCACCCACATCAAGAACAAGCGTAGTTTTAGAAAAGTCAACAGCTTTTTTTATAAAAACTGTTTCTACTTCCGTTAAATACTTACCCATACGAGTCTTTGCAGCCATCTCCCAATGAGTTTCCAGCATAGAAATGTCAGGTGAAGTGTGTTCAGTTTTTTTCATTGCTATATACCAAACTTATTTGTTTACTGGTTTTACGTCAATACTTAAGGGTAAAAATGACAGCTTTCGTCCACAATTTGGACAGGCAGAACCATGTTGTTTGGCAACCTCTGCAGGAGGACTGAAAACAGATCCTTCATACAAAACGTAACTGCAACTAGAGCAAATAACACGTTGTGGCATCTTTAACCCCAAAAGATAAGTCGGTATTATAATATTTATTAATTATCATTAAATTTCTTGCGAAACTAAATTAAGTGCGGTTGATGTTTTTTGTGGTTGTTGTGAACGTATGAAGTATGAGACGCTTAAGGGTTATTCGGACGAAGATTTTCGTCGTATAACAGGTGTTAAGCGTGTTACTTTTGTAAAAGTGTTTACTTGTCAAATAATTAAAAGTGTGGTTTAGCACGCTTGAGAAAATACACACTAATAATCGCTGAAAAACCCGACACTGCAAACCGCATCGCCACAGCCTTAGATGATAAAAGCAGTCCTAGGCGAGAAACGGATAACGGTGTACCGTTTTTTGTAGCAAAACATGAAAGTAAAGAACTAGTTATAGCATCAGCTCTGGGTCATCTATATACTGTCTCAGGGGTAAAGAAGAGGGAATGGGATTACCCAATTTTTGATTATCAATGGACACCACGTTGGATAGCTGAGAAAAAAGCATCAAAAACACGTGCTTGGATAAAAGTACTCTCAAAACTTGCAGAAAACGCAACAGAATTTGTTGACGCATGCGACTATGACATTGAGGGCAGCATAATAGGCTACTCCATTCTCAAATATGCCTGCAATAGCAAAGAAACAGTAGCTAAACGCATGAAATACTCCACGCTCACTAAAGAAGAGCTTAAAGAGTCATTTAATAAATTACTATCACACCTTGATTTTGAACTCGTTGAAGCAGGCCTAGCAAGACATGAAGTAGACTGGCTATATGGCATAAATCTTTCTCGAGCATTAACATTAGCAGTAAAAAACAACAACAGCACATACGCCATGCTAAGCACAGGTCGCGTACAAGGTCCAATTTTGAAATATATAGAAATACGAGAAAAAAATATACAAGTTTTTGTTCCAACACCATTTTGGAGTATAACAGCAAAAATACGCATAGATGAACACATATTTGATTTAGAATACGAAAAAAAAGCTATTGAAACAAAAACAGAAGCAAATAATATCGCGGCAGCCTGCAAAGTTAGAAAGGGAAAAATTGACAAGATTAACGTAAAAGAGTTCCAACAAAAACCACCTGTGCCATTTGACCTAGGCACACTTCAAAGAGAAGCCTACAAACTTTTCAAATACACACCTATACAGACATCCAAAATTGCTCAGCATCTATATGTTAACGCCCTAATTTCTTACCCAAGAACCAGTAGCCAAAAATTACCGCCTACCGTAGGTTATCGCGTTATACTTAAAAAACTCAGCAACGCTGCAGTATATCAGAAATTAGCACAGAGTCTTTTAGCTAAAGATACACTAAAGCCTAATGAAGGCCCAAAGTTTGATCCCGCTCATCCTTCAATTTATCCAACAGGCAATATGCCAGAGAAAGCATTGGACACAGCTGAAAAAAATATTTATGATTTAATCGTTAGACGGTTCCTTGCAGTTTTCGGTGAACCAGCCCTTAAGCAGAGTATCAAAGTTTCAGTAGATATTAATCAAAACCAGTTTTTCATGACAGGCTATCGTACATTAAAAGAATGTTGGATAGAATATTATAAGCCGTATATCCATTCAGAAAATATTTCGTTGCCGTTACTTTTTGAAGACCAAAAAGTTGCAGTGCAAAAGGTAACTTTAAAAGATAATTTTACCAAGCCACCTTCAAGATATAATCCACAGAGTCTTCTTAGAAAAATGGAAAAAGAGCAAATAGGTACGAAAGCAACTCGGGCAATGGCAATTCAGACACTTTATACTCGTAAATATTTGGAAGGAGAGCAAAATATGGTCATTACTGGTCTTGGTTTTGAAGTAGCTGGGGTACTAAAGAATTATTGTCCAAGTGTAGTCTCCTCTGAGATGACAAGAAAACTTGAAGGAAAAATGGAACAAATTCAATTAAAGCAGGATACTAAACAGAATGTGCTTGCAGACACTATTAAAGATTTAAAAATTGTCACATCATCGCTTAAACATAATCAATCGGAAATTGGCATGCAACTTGGACAAAAAATTAAACAGTTACAACTTGATAAACGAACCATAGGAAACTGTCCTAAATGTCAAATAGGAAAACTAGTTATCATTCGCTCTAAAAAAACTGGTAAACGCTTTATTGGCTGTACCAATTTTTTTGAAAACGCCTGTAATACGTCTTTTCCACTGCCACAGATAGGAACAATTAAGCCTTTAGTATCACCCTGTAAATCATGTGGTTATCCTGTCATTAAAGTTTTAATTAAGTCAAAACACCCGTGGCGTTTATGTCTTAATCCTAATTGTTCAGACAAGGAGCAAAAAATATGAAGTGCAAAATTTGTAGTCGTCCAGTTAAAGAGAAGGGTTATTGTAGTTTGCATTTGAAGGCGTATCAGAATATTTATGGGAAATTTGTTGTGTGGGAGAAAGCATTAGGGGTTACTTGGATGGATTATTTGATTAAAATTTCGAAAAATTCATTAAGCGGAGAATGGGCTAAAGAAGTAGCAAAGCATTTAATTGAGGGCGAGAGCAGAAATGACAAAGAAAAATAAGAAGCAACAGTTAAAACAAAAACCAGCACCTACTACTACTCAATCATCAGTATCTTCTTCACTGAGTAAATGGTTCAAAAAAGTTGTAACAACTCAGCCATTTGCCTTAATTATAACAGTCGTTCTTATTGGCGCTACGGTGTTCCTGCTTGGAGGTGGCTTATATACCATGACGACAGAGAACGTCATGCCTTCTTTGTATTATAACAATAGATTTTACTTCTTAAGTCCATGGGGCATGAGTGAACAGTTTATCTCAGAAACAATAATAACAATAATGTTGTACATAATGGGGTTTGCAGGTTTACTATCAGTTTATCAAAGCACTAAAAATGCTAGCAAACCGAGACAAGCATACATACTATTGCTCGTTGGGGCAAGCCTTATCCTACTATCATACGTATGTCTTGAGAGTGCAATCAACATCAAATCAGCAGGCTTTTAGAGACCGGTTTTATTTTTTTTCCTTTTCTCATAGGGCATAATTAAAGAACTGATTAGAAAATGTGAAGAGCGATCCATTAGTTAAATGCCTAATCTCATAGCCATCATACATATCGTTCTGCATACAGTATTCAACACCTAAATGTAACAGTCTATAGCAAAGTTCAATATCATCATAACCATCCCTCGCCTTAGCACCTAGTCAACAAAAAGAATTATAGAATATGACTACTAAACGTGTGGATGTATGAGCTATTATGTGTTAAATATACTTTATAAAAAATGCGGGCCTAGTTTACTTGCTAGTTATTCCGATAAGCCTGATCAGATCGTTCGTTAAATAGTTGGTGCGTTATGTCTCATTGTTGTTTAGGATGTTTACCATGGATGTTTTTTGAGTTTGAGTTTGTAAGCACAGATGTTTGTAAATAGGTGAATTGGGGGTGTAAGTAATAGTGTTGTTATTGCAATCTCCCAGCTTATAATGGAAAGTGGGATTGAAAAAATGATTGCGCCGACAACGAAGTCGAGTTGATCAATAATTGGTAACATCCCACCGGGAACAATGTCTAGTCGTCTTTTAAGAAAAGCCGCTGTTAAATCGCCTAAGAGTGCGCCAAATGGTGTAAACACTGCGAAGAGAATAGATAAAGGAAGAATATGTGAAGGTATAAAGTAATATTCGGCTAAGCCAACGCTTAAACCAATAATCCATCCGAAAAGAAATCCTCTAAAGGTTTTATTATTGCCAAACAGTCGTTTGCCGTCGATAAAGTTTTTGCCAAAGTCAATTTTTGTTCCTCCACCTGCAAGTACGGGTATAGCGTTTGCGCAGTAGGCAGGAAAGATGAATATAATAGCTTGAATTATTAGCAATGTTATGTCCATGATGTTTACCGTATTACTTTATTCATAGAATTCAGTTGCAAATATACCTCTTTCACCTATTTGTACATAACCGGTAATGTGCATCATTTTTGTATGATATTTCTCTATTGTCACTTTAACTAACTTTGTCTCGGCAGGTTTAAGAGAGATTATATTGTCAGCCCAAAATGTTAACACACGATTTGCGGCTGGTTTGACGCTGCCCGATGGGTCGCTAAATATGTTTCTTACTTGGCTGTTTATTATTATTGGGATTTTTTGGATTTTTGCTGTTTGTGCTAATATGGCCATTTGTCTGTTTAGTTCCCGGTTTACGCTGAAAGCTATGGTTTTGTTTTGGGTTTCTGCGATTTTGGCTCCGTATAGTGAGTTTATAGTGTCGATAACTATTAGTCCGAATTTGTGTGGTGGTGTTATGTAGGCGTCTATTTTGTCTATTAGTGTTGTTTGTTCTTTGAAGTTTATGGGTTTTATTAGGAGGATTTTGTCGGCTATGTTGTCGAGTTTTTCGTTGGCTATTTGGGCGAGTCGTTTAGAGGAGAAGGTGTTGTCGCAGTCTATGTATAGTGTTTTTAGGTTTTGTGTTGCGCAGTTGAAGGCGCATTGGGTTGTAAGTGTGCTTTTTCCGGTTTCGGGTTCGCCGTAGATTAATGTTATTGTTTCAGGGTTGATGCCGTTGTCTATATTGTCGATGTAGTCTATGCCTGTTAAGACTTTTTTTGTGTCAACCACGTGGATGCACATCAAGATTATTAACTTGGTCTAATATGTGTTTTATATTTAAAGAGTGTTATCAGGTAGACTATATGAGAGTGAAAGTTGCAGTTGTTACGGTGCAGGGGAAGGCGTATTTTCATATAGTAAATTTGCTTAAAGAGAAGGATATAGCGTTTTTCAGTTTAATGCCTAATGAGTCTATACCTGCAGGGGTTAAAGTGGTTATAACGACGCCTGAGGAGCAGTATGGAATAGTTTTTGATAAAATTTTGACGTTTACGTGTGAGGAGGAATTAGATAGTTTAATGAGTCAAGTTACAATTAGTTTACATGGGAAAGAACGTTATGAGAGAATGGTTATAGGTGTTGATCCTGGAGAAGTGACGGGATTAATAGTAATAGCTGATGGTAAAGTGTTAATTGAGGCGAATTGTTTAAGCATACAGGAGACAAGTAATAAGATAAAGAGTATATTGAAAAACGTGAACTTGTCAGCTACGAAGGTTAGAGTTAAAATTGGAAATGGAGTACCAGCTTACAGGGAGCTAATTGGCACGTTAGATAAAGCGTTGGATCCTAAAATCGTGTTGGACGTAGTTAGTGAAGTGGGAACAAATTTACCAATAAGTAAACGTAGCAGGAGCTTGAGGCATATAATTTCAGCTACGAGAATATCAACAAGGGTAGGCTGCATTTATCAGAGAAGCAGGAAAGAGTAAGAGGAGAAAAAAGAAAATGGGGAAAATAGTTGAAGCAGGTAAAACTTTGATAGTAAATGGTCCATCATCTGTGAGAATTGTTTCAGGTAAAGTAGAGGTTTTTGGTAATGTTATAAAGGAAAATCAGCAGATAATTGTGCGTGAAGGGAAAAGGCAGCCTTTTCATGTTTTGGAGAGTACAGAGTTTCATGTTTCGCTGGGGGCAAATGCTACAATGCAGGAGGAGGAGACAAATACTATTCCATCGTCATGGGATGAGGCGTTTCAAGCGGTTGTAGCTATACAGAATAAGCCAGCTGTTGTCATGGTTGTAGGTAAAGCTGACTCTGGGAAGAGCAGTCTTTGCACGTACATAGTTAACAATCTTATAAATTGGAAAACTAGAGCAGCTGTTCTAGACAGCGACATGGAGCAGTCAGATATTGGTCCACCGTGTACTATTGCTTATAATTATGTCACTAAGCGTGTTACGGAGCTTTGTGATGCAGGTATGTCTAACGCGTTTTTTGTTGGAGTTACCTCGCCAATTCAGGCTGTGAGTAGGTCAATTGAGGGCTTAACTGTAATGTATAAAGAGATAATGCAGAGGCATGATGCGGATTATGTGATTATTAATACTGATGGCGCTATAGAAGGCGAGGATGCGATTAATTATAAATTACAGCTTGTTAATCAGTTTAAGCCAGATTTGGTAATTGGTATTCAGAATCAGGAAGAGCTTGTACCATTATTTTCGGGTATTAATGCATTGCCTACATGTTGTATTAAATCATCGCCAAATGCTAATGTGCGTAATGCTGAAAAGCGTACAAGACTGCGGGAATTGAATTATGCGAAGCATCTAAAGGATGCTAAAATACGTTCATTTTTTGCCAGTTATATGGAAATTCAAGAGAAAAATGTTCTGCCAAAAGAGGCGGGTAAGGAAAAGGGGATTCTTGTTGGGTTAAAGAATTCTAAGAAGCATTTTTTGGGAATTGGTATTATGCTTGAATATAACCGGGCGCGGCAGATAATGAAGGTATTAACGTCAGTTAGTGTAAAACCGGCTAGTATTATAATTGGCAGAATTAGATTAGATCCTGAGCTTAGGGAGATACCGCTGTAAGACTGAAAAATTTTTGCACCTCTTTTGCTAGGACTCCGTCTTGGTCGGGTAATGTTTTCATTCCAGTATTTACCCATGAGGGTAGAAAGCTTCTACAATAGCCCGTTGCGTATCGTGAATCTAAAAAGATTATAACACCCCTATCATCAAGAGTGCGTACTGGTCGGCCTGCAGCTTGCGAAGCTTTTTTCATTGCGGGCAATATATAGCCGTATTCGCGTCCAAAACGTGCAAAACATTTCTCGTAATAGTCAATCTGTGCCTTTACACGAGGTGTCGGCTCAGCATAGGGTACTCCAACAATTATCACAGAGTTCATTTGATCACCTGGGAAATCAACACCTTCAGAGGTTCTACCGCCTAAAACGCCAAGAAATACTGCACCCATTTTATTTCCGCATGATTTAAAGTCAGACACGAGTTTTTCGTTTTGCTTAGAGGTCATACCTCGCTCTTCTTTGTATAATGGCCTATCTAATGCTAAAGTTAAGCCTTCAGTAAGCAGAGAGTTCATAACATCAAATGAGGCGACAAATATTCCTGTATTTCTAGGAGTATTTTCCACAACTTCAACTATTCGTTTAATCATAGTTTTATACATTACTGGTGTGCGTTTTTCCATAGCTGTAGTGACGCCGCAGCAGACGGCTGAGAAAATGTGTTCTTTTGGAAACGGGGAGGGAGCGATAAATTGTGCAGAATTATGAGGCAGCTGAGTTATTTTTAGATATGCATCAAGTGGCTGTAGTGTGCCGGACATTACAACGTTAGCGTATGTTGCAGAGAAGACGGGTTCAGTGATTTTTGATGGATTTAAAGAGACTATTTCTAGTTTTGCGGTTTTTTGGTTTTTTTCAGTATAGTACCGACAGGCGACGTTGATATATGAGCTATCGTCGCAGGTTTCAAGCCAGTATAGTAAAAAGTCTGATAGGGAATTTACGTAGCTGCGGGGGTTTTTGCCTTCTGCTAGCATGCTACGTCTGATCCCCGCGCCGACTTCGTGCATTTTCTCAAAAAAGTCGCGGGGATTGGATATACCGCATTTTTGAATTATATCAATTATTCTACTCGCATCTACTATTTCTTCACGGCTAATATTGTCTGTTAATTTTTCTATTTCTTCACGGAAAAAGTGAGCGAACTGTTCAATGTCTTTATAACCGTAATAATTAGCCTCCAGCTCGGCTTGTCGTAGAACAAATAATGAGAGATTGCTACTAGAAATGTCAACGGCTGTGTCAGGCAAGTTATGTGCTTCATCGACTACGAGAATGATTTTTGAAAGATCAGTATTTATATGCTTTAAGAAAGCTGTGCGAATAAGTGGGTCGAAAGCGTACAGATAGCTTAATGCTATAACTTTTGTATCAGCTAATGATGCCTTAACAAGTTCATATGGACATAATTCTCTCTTTTTGCAAATCTGCTGAATTTCAGTTGCAGTATAGGGCTTTGTTGCCAACTGTTTAACCAGTTGAAGGTAATCATAAGTTTGCAGATCTACATTTTTATAGTAAAGACAGCGCCCTTTAGATTTTAAGAGGTCACACATTTCCATAAGGGATCTTGAGTCAAAAGCGCCATTAGCAGCAAACGCGTTAAGACACATCTCATTACGCCCTTTAATAGATATACCACTAACAGGATGTTTTTTGTATATCATACGTAACTCATCGATAACACGCTCATGTTGCCTATGAGTTCTAGCGACATAGAGAATTTTGAGTTTTTTCTCAATAGCCACTGGTAAACATGCGGAAAGCGCAGATATTGTTTTACCTAAACCGTTGCTACCTTCAATTAGCACAGATTGCCTAGCATTTACAGCATTATGAATGGTAGTAATGAACTGGTCCTGATGTGCACGTACCTCTGAGTAGGGAAAGTACTCTATTACACGTGGCGGAAGCGTAGATAAGGACATTTAAAATGCTCCCTTAGTTTCACAGTAACCATTAATAGGACAACTATTACAGAGGGGTTTTTGAGCTTTACAGAATTGACGCCCGTGACCAATTAAAAGTTGATGAGCAAACAAATAGTCGTTTTCAGCAAACAATTTTTGCAGACTTGAACGGACGACTTCATAACCACCTGTTTTAGGGGCAATCCCCAGACGTTTAGAAACACGATTAACATGAGTATCTACAGGTATTGTGGGTTTTTGGGCAGAAAAAAGCAACACCACATCCGCTGTTTTAGGTCCAACACCGGGCATGTCTGTAAAAATTTTTCTTGCTTCCTCAAGAGGCAAGACTAAAATCGCGTTTAAAGAACCATTGTACTTTTCCTGAATTATTTTTGAGACCGCTTGTATTGTACATACTTTATTCTTGTAGAGCCCTGCGGGTTTTATGCATTCTTCAATTTGTACAGCATCAGCTTCTATAAGTGACTTTGGAGTGATACGGAAACGGTGTTTTAGCCGTGTAAAGGCAGTATCAGTGTTCTTGTCTGCCGTGTTTTGTGAGATAATAGTAATTATAAGAGTTTCAAATGGATCACTTTTTGCTTTAACAAGACTTGGCACAGCTACTGTCAATTTAAGAATATTGAGCATTTCTTCCGTCTGAGCTGTAACCAACATGTTATATCCCTGCATTAACGTTAAATTAATGATTTATCAGACTATAAATAGCATTGTAACGTTTTAAGCATAAATTAAAAGTTAAGTATGTATTTAGCTCTCAGCAAAAATTTCGTTAACATTTAACCTTTCATGCCATTTTTTGCACAACAAACACAGCTACATATGCAAATTCATGTATAGATACTTTAATAAAAACGTATGTATTTAGCTCTCGGCGAAAATTTCGTTAACATTTAACCTTTCATGCCATTTTTTGCACAACAAACACAGCTACATATGCAAAT
>WRGM01000148.1 GCA_009787175.1 Candidatus Bathycorpusculum fermentans
CGTTACGCATATGGCACGCTGTCACCACCACAAACTTGTTCCAACAACTACAAAACACCGCAACAAGTATATTTAGGTAACCACTCTCATGTAACAATCCTGTTAATTTCAAGTGTTTTAGCTAGGTTAGTGTACTAGTATTAAGCGTAAGATGTTCATGGTGACTCTTGATGTTACTATACTTGAAAAAAAAATCCTCTTCTAAAAGTAAGTGCTTTTGCTTGGGTTTTTGCAGGAAGTCTCTTGCCGATTTGTTGCTAAAAACTGTTATTTTTTCATGGTCCTTAAAGTGTTGTCTGTGTAAACTGTTTTGTTTTTTTCCAGTGTTCTTCTAGGGCGTTTAGGGCTTCTTCGAATAGGTAGTTTTTTGGTGTTACATCGACTTTTATGTTGAGTTCTTTTAGTGCTTGTGCGGTGGTTGGGCCTATTGCTACGGTTGTTGTTTTTTCTGTTATTATTTTTTGTATTTGTTGTATTGGTGTTTTTTCGGTGAGCATTTTGAAAATGTTTTTTGCGCTTAGTCCGCTGCCGAAGAGGATTGCGTTTATTTGTCCATTTATTAGGTCGTTGTGGAATTTGTTTTTTAGTTCTTCATTTATTGGTATGTTTGATTCGTATACATGTATTTCTTGTACGTTTGCGCCCATGTTGGCTAGTTGGTTATTTAATGTTGGGGTGGCGCTTGTTGTTCTTGGGATTCTGATATTTTTGCCTTTTATGTCTTTGTCTTTTAGGGCTTCTAGGAGTCCTTCTGAGCTGTATTTTTCTGGGATTAGGTCTACGTGTATGTTGTATGTTTCAAGTTCTTGTGCTGTTCGCGGACCGACACCTATTACAAACGTTTTTGCCAATCCCGTGCGTAGCGTGTCTGTTTGGTTTATGTTTTGGGCTGCTTCGTAGAGGTGTTTGACTCCGTTTGTGCTCATTAGTATAACGTAGTCTACTGTGCCTGTTGTTAGTTCTGTTATGAATTGTTTTACGTGTTCTGTGTTGTTTAGGGGTTTTATTTCTATAGCTGGTATATAGTACGGTATGCCGCCTCTGGCATGTATGAGTTGTCCTGCTTCTTCTGCCTGTCCTGCTGGACGTGTTAAGGCGATGACTTTATTTTTTAAGAGAGAGGCTGTTTGAACCATGCTAGTTTTCTTCCTAAATCTGCTACTTCACCTATTAGGATAATTGAAGGGGGCTTAAAGTTGTCTTTTTTAGCTTTATCAATAATTGTTTCTAATGTTGCAATTACGGTGCGCTGCTGTGGTAATGTTCCTGATTCTATCATGGCAACGGGTTTATCCGGTTTTACTCCGCCTTTTAGCATTTTATTTACAATCCCCTCTAAGGATTCAACACCCATTAAAATTACCATAGTGTCCACGGCGTTGGCAATTTTTACCCAGTCAACAGGTTTTTCCGCTTCCCCAGCGCGATGACCTGTAATTATAGCTACGGAAGCCGCGTAATCTCTATGTGTTAAAGGTATACCTGCATACATAGGCGCTGCAACACTGCTACTAATGCCCGGTATCACTTCGAAAGAGATACCTTCTGCCACTAACGCCTCAACCTCTTCACCACCCCTACCAAAAATAAACGGATCACCCCCCTTCAAACGCACAATAACTCCGCCCTCTTTTGCCTTCTCTACAATTAACTCTGTAATCTTATCCTGCGGCACCTCATGCATCCCTGTCCGCTTACCCACAAATAAACGCTCAGCCGCAACTGGAGCAATATTTAATACCTCATCACTAACCCCTAATCGGTCATAAATAACAATATCTGCAGACTTTAATGTTTCAACTGCTTTAACCGTTAACAATTTAGGATCACCTGGACCTGCACCAATGAGATAAACTTTACCATACACCATACTTTTCACGCCACTCCCTTTCAATATCTTCTGCACCCTGCATTAATAACTCTTCACCAACTCTATAACCTAACTCTTCCGCTTGACAAAGAGCACCTGTTGCGGAGGCACAAATTTTCTTTCGCTCATTAAGAGAATAAATTGAACCATAAACCGTTAACATATCCCCTGATACCTGTCCAACAGCACCAATAGGCACACGACAGCCACCTGCAAGCTTTAAAACTAGACAACGCTCAGCTGTAATCTCCGCACGCGTAACCTTATCTTCAACTGACTGCAAAACATCAATTAAATCTGTGTTACCCTCCTTAGCTACTATAGCAATTGCTCCCTGCCCAGCAGCAGACGGAAAATCCTCCAAAGATAGCCGTTGTGTCATTTGACTTGTTATATTCATCCGCTCAAGCCCCGCTTCCGCAATTACAATACCCGCCAATTCACCACGTTGCACTTTACCCATTCTCGTATCTACATTACCTCGAATTGGTTCAACTTCTAAATCAGACCGTATATACTTAATCTCAGCTAACCGTCTCAAACTACCCGTGCCAACAACCGCTCCCTTAGGCAAATCCTCAAGTTTTATGCCGTTAGAAATAAAAACATCGCAAGGCGAATCACGCTTAGGAACCGCAGCAAGAACGGTACCTGACTGCTGCTCTACTATAGGCACATCTTTTAAGCTATGAACTGCAAAATCAATCTCACCAGATGCAACCTCTTGATCAATCTCTCTCTCAAAGATACCCTTAGCATCAATACTAAAAAGCGGCTTACCATGCTCTCTATCACCTTCAGTCTTAATTACCTTAAGCTTAAAATTAACCTTAGGATGCATCTGCCGAATCTGCTCAAGCGTACGACCAGTCTGCGCTAAAGCAAGCTTACTACCCCTAGTACCAACAGTATACACTACCATCATATCATCTCTCTCTAGACGCCACAGATAAGGCCTTATCAAACGCTTCAATAGTACATTTTATATCTTCAGGTAAATGAGCTGTTGAGGTAAAACATGCCTCAAATTGTGACGGAGGAATAAATACTCCCTGTTTAAGAAGCTCATTAAAATATGCATTAAACATTTTCACATTAGACAATTTCGCACAAGCATAATCCACAACAGCATGGTTAGTGAAAAAAACCTGATACAACGAGGCTATATTATACACCTGCACAGGTAACTTGTAATTCTTCGATAAATCCAATAATGCCACACTTAACTCTCTAGCCGCCTTTTCTAACTGCGGATAAATTTCACTCTTTCTCTTCTCCAAAATACTTAACACCGCATAACCCGCAACAGCAGAAATAGGATTACCACTAAAAGTCCCCGCCTGATAAACCCCACCAACAGGCGATATGTGTTGCATAATCTCTGCTTTACCTCCAAAAGCCGCAACTGGAAAACCGCCACCAAGCACTTTACCCAGAGTCGCCATATCTGGTTTAACATTAAAATACTCCTGAGCACCACCTAACGCAAGACGAAAACCCGTTATAATTTCGTCAAAAATAAGCACCACACCATATTTACTAGTTAACTTACGCAGACTAGATAGGTAATCAGACTTTGGTAATATTAAACCAACATTTGCAAGAACCGGCTCAACGATTACCGCCGCTATATCATTACCCTCACGCTCTAACACCTTCTCAACAGCAGCAACATCATTGTAAGGCAAAACAATAGTGTTCTTTGTAGTATCCTCTGGAACACCTAAAGAGTTAGGCGTACCAAAAGTCGCTGCACCCGAACCCGCTTTAACTAACACATTATCATGCGAACCATGAAAACAGCCTTCAAATTTTATAATCTTTTTACGACCCGTATACCCCCTTGCCACACGTATAGCATGCATTGTAGCCTCTGTCCCCGTATTAACAAGCCGCATCATCTCCATACAGGGAGACACCTTTTTTATCAACTCTGCAAATTTCACTTCCTGCTCAGTAGGAACACCGTAAAGAGAACCCTTCACCAACTGAGCCTTAACAGCTTCTATAACCTCTGGACAAGCATGACCAAACAACATGGCACCATACGCGTTACAGTAGTCAATGTAGACTTTACCATCAACATCATATAGTTTAGAGCCTTTCGCATATTCAACAAAGAACGGATACGGAGAGAACGCACGAACAGGACTATTTACGCCCCCAGGCAAAACACTTTTCGCGCTCTCAAAGAGCACCTGAGATCTACTTTTACTTTCACTCAAATTACTTCAACCAATCTTTTACATTTTTAGTATGATACGTAATTATCAAATCAGCACCTGCACGCTTAATACCCGTCAAAGTCTCCCGCACAATATCTGCCTCATCAACCCAACCATTTAAAGCCGCCGCTTTAACCATAGAGTACTCACCACTCACATTATAGGCAACTATAGGCACATCAAAACTAGCCTTTGCAAGACTTATAATATCCAAATACGCCAACGCAGGCTTAACCATTAACATATCAGCCCCCTCACTTATATCAAGCTCCATCTCACGCAACGCCTCATGAACACTACTACCCTGACTCATCTGATAACTCTGACGATTACCAAACTTTGGCGCAGACTCAGCAGCATCACGAAACGGACCATAAAACGCTGAAGCATACTTGGCAGAATAAGCCAAAATAGGCACCTGCTCAAAACCTGACTCATCTAAAAACTCACGAATCGCAAAAACTTGACCATCCATCATCGCTGAAGGAGCAACTATATCCACACCGGCTTCAACTTGACTTACCGCAGTCTTACCTAACAGCTCCAAAGTATCATCATTTAGAACCTCACAATACTTCTTATCTATGATCCCACAATGACCATGATTTGTATACTCACATAAACAGACATCACCAATTATGACAAGCTCATCCTTAAACCGCGACTTAATCTCCCATGCAGCCTTTTGTACAACACCATTTTTCGCATACGCCCCTGAACCCATTTCATCCTTTTCTGCAGGAATACCAAATAAAAGTACACTTTTCACACCCTGCTCAAGCGCCGCTTTCCCCTCCTCGACAACCTTGTCAAGCGGATAACGGAAATAACCTGGCATAGTCGCTATAGGCACAGGCTCTGATATGGTTTCATCTGCAAAAATTGGATAAATCAAGTTGCTTGGTTGAATTTGAACTTGCTTTAGCATTGTTCGCAATGCTTTCGTCCTGCGAAGTCTTCTCATACGTACATTTGGAAAACTCATTATTCATTAACCTCCTTATTTTGCACAAATTTGAGAGCTAACTCTTTAGCTCCACAAATGTTACCTTCCCTTAAAGCATGTTTAACATCAACATTATTAAGTATCTCTTTTAAAAACCTACTACGCACCCGCTGATCAGAAATGCAGCCTTTAAACACATCCCGCAAATACGCCTGCAATTCTATCTCTAATAAATCCTCCCGCGTCACAAGACCTTCAATTCTCTGCCGCAACTCCTTCGCCATAGCCGGACTCTTACCACCCGTAGATACAGCAATTTTAACATTATCACCAACATGCGCAACAGCAGGAAAAATAAAATCACACAAAGAAGGATCCGACACACTATATACTATACACCCAGCATCCTTCGCAGATACCACAAGTTGCCTATTTAACTCTAAATCATCCGTAACAGCTAACAACATATCCGGCATTGGATTTAACTGCTCAATAAACTTTTTCACATCAACAATTCGCATCTGCTTTAAACTTATCCTGCCCTGCACTGCAATACTCTTTACACCCTCAGAAAACTCGCTACTAACAATAGTTATCTCTGCAGTGCTACCCAAAAAATTCTGAAGTTTACGATAACCCTCAGCCCCCCCACCTACTACAACAACCTTTTTCTCATTAACATTAAAATCTATAAACAATGCTGCTCCTACTCCACCCTGCTAGAAAAGTTACTTGGATAATTAATTAAAAGTTTTTTAAATTTCTCAACAAACGCAGCATAATCCACACTATTCTGACTGGGCGCTTTCGCCAACTTTACTAGTCGCTCAAGGTCTATGTAACGCTCAGCAACATCTAAAGCTTGAACACCAAAATCATTATAACAAATTTCAACCTCAGGAATCATACCACGCCGCTCAAACCTCATATTAGGCACAACACCTAAAAGCCGAACACCCACATTCTCCAATGCCTGCCTTATAACCAAATTATCCTCCTCTGTAAGATAACTAGTACTCATCTTGTTAAGAATCACACCTACAGGATTAACCCCCAACAACCGTAACGTATTAACATAATTTAAAACATTAACTAAACCACCCTCAACACCTTCCTTATCACAGGTAACAATCACAATAACAGACGCCCCCAAAGAAGCCGCAACCTCCAAAGTCGACGCAGGACGAGAAATTTTGCCATTCAACAACCCCGTAAAAGCACTCATAGCACCCTCAACAAAAAGAAAATCATGCACACCACACGCCTGCGAAATAGCCTCCTGCATAGACAACCAACCACTCTCACCAATTTTAATTGACGCAAAACTCTGCATAGACCCCTTAACTAAATAAAGCGCTGGCACAGAATCACGCACATCCCCACCAATCTTAATCAACCCAACATTGTACCCCCTCCTCTTCAACGCCCCCGCCATACCCGTAACCAGAAAAGTCTTACCAGAACCACTACCTAAAGCAGTAACCAACACCATAACAGGTGACTTCTTAACTGCAACAGATGTTGGGTAAATGTTAGTATTAATCCCTATCTCACCTTTTATCCCAGAAACCAGCTTAGCGTTAACCTTCCTAATCTCCTCAAGCTCCACCTGATTTACATCCAACGCCTCCATGAGACTCTCTATAAGTATAGGATTCCTATCAAGCAATGCATGCACAAAAACACCTACAACATTACCCTCTCTATTAGCAACACCCGAAACCAAATCCTGAGGCATTTTCCGATAATTCACACGCTGAACATGAGAAACAAGCACACTTCTTGAGTCACCCTGCAAAATAACCTTACCATACGTATGACAATGAAACCCTAAAACTTCCTTATCAATAATATCACTAAGAAAACTCTTACCAACAACATGAGCATTAACCTGATCAGTACAAACAAGCGGCTGAACTTCAACATCAATCAAACCCAACCCCTCCCTTACAATCGGAACAGTAGACAACCGCCCAACATCAGTTCGCTTCGCAAGCACCTGCAAACCCGAACAAATACCTAAAATAAACTTTCCCGCATCAGCCATCTTTAATATTTCCCGCGAAACAACCGGGTTAACACTTTGAGACTCAATTAAACTACCGCCTGGAATAATCATCATATCTAAGATATCACTGGCAGGTTTTCCATCTACTTGCCCATCTTTACCTACCAAGTCAGTTGGTAAGTTCCCAAAGTCTTCAAAGCACGGTAAAGCACCGGGAAGATATACTAAACCTATTCTTCGTCGAATTGGCACAAAAGCTCTCCAGCGTTAATTTACGGAAGGCTTATATTTAAAGTCGCATGGTTTATCCATCCATGCATTCCTCTACGAAGACAGAGTACGTAGTCAATGTACGTATCACTCATAAAACTGCACGCGTTCCCCTAATGGAAGCGGTAGTATTCAAAGACAAAGAACAAGCGCTAGCTGAATTACACACTATGGAAAACGTTACGGAATGCCTAATTCTACAAACTTGCAACCGTATTGAATTATACATTGTAAGTGAAGAAGGCGAAAAAACATCAAAAATCATCAAACAATATTTGGCAAGCCGTGCATCGCTTCATTACGAAGAAGTCTTCGAGGCAATAGAAATAGCCCTTAATCATGATGCATATAGACATCTGCTGAAAATAACTGCAGGTTTAGAATCAATGATTATTGGTGAAGAGCAGATTCTTAATCAAGTTTGGGATGCATATTTAGAGGCTGAGAAAGCCAAATGTACGGGTTCAATTCTTAAACATTTGTTTAATCGCGCAATGACTGTTGGGCATCGGATTAGGGATGTTACGGGTATTAATAAGGGGGCTGTTTCGGTTGGTTCAGCAGCAGTGGCATTAGCAGCTAATTTACTGAATAATTTAGATGATAAAAAAATTCTTGTTATGGGTGCTGGTGAAATTGGTACTCTAGTTGCTAAGGCTTTGGCTAGGCGTTGTTTGAGTCCTATTTTTATTGCTAATCGTACTTATGCTCGTGCGGTTACGTTGGCTGAGGATTTGTCGGGGAGGGCTGTGAATTTTGACAAGTTTCCTGAGATTCTTGTGGATGCGGATGTGGTTATTTGTGCTACGTCTGCGCCGCATATTTTGTTGTCTAAGGATATTGTTTCTTGTAGTATGCGGCAGCGTGTTAATAGAGCTGGTTTGATTATTATTGATCTTTCTAATCCTCGTAATGTTGAGAAGGCTGTTGAGGCTGTTTTAGGTGTGAGGCTTTATTCTATTGATGATTTGCAGCTTATTGCTGAGAAGAATTTGGCTGAGCGTCAGAAGTGTGTTGATATTGCGTGTCGTATGATTGATGATGAGTTAGTTATTCTTGATGATGATTTGAAAAAGCTCTCTGTGCGGTTGATTATTTCTTCGCTTTTGTCTAATGCTGAGCAGATAAGGCAGGTTGAGTTGGCTAAGGCTATTGATATGTTAGGTGAGGATGTTGATGATAGGAAGCGTAAGGTTATTGATGATTTGACGAGTGTTCTTCTTAAGCAAACGTTTTTACCTGTTATTGAGAATTTACGTGTAGCGGCTAGTAATGATGATAGGGAATTGATAGGTATTGCTATAAAATTGTTTGATAAATTGGGAAAGACTGGGGCTGATGTTAAAAATGTTTGATAATGTTGGTTTAATTTTGATTGGGCATGGTAGTAAATTGCCTCATAATCGTGCGAATCTTGAAAATATAGCTTCTATGATTCGTAGTCATGGTAAATTCAAAGTGGTTGATATCGCATTTATGGTGCGTGATACTCCGACTGTTAATGAGGCTGTTGATATAGTTGTTAAGCAGGGTGTATCGAAAATTGTGTTAATTCCCGCTTTTCTTGCGGCGGGTGTTCATACTACTGAGGATATTCCTGGCCTTATTGGTGTAAAGGAGAGAGAGTCTATGTTGAGGGCTAAGGGTGTTGAGTTGTTGTATGGTGAGCCGATAGGTAGTGATGAGCGTGTTGCTGATATTTTAGAGGAAAAAGCTTTCAAGGCTTTAGGTTTTGAGGTAAAGAAAGATGGCGAAATTTTGGATGCTTACTCTGTTTTTGTGTCAGGTAAGATAGTAGATAAAAGTATGATGCTTATTCGTCAGGCTATCGGTGATGACTTAGCAAAACTGCCTAAGGATAAAATTCCTATAGTTGAGCGTGTTGTTCATACAACTGCTGATCCAGAGTTTGCTAAGCTTTTAGCAATTAGCGATGATGCCGTTAACGCTGGTGTAGCGGCTATTAAGGCTGGGGCAAAGGTTGTAACTGATGTTAAAATGGTAAAGGCAGGGATAAATGCTGCACGGCTAAAAAAGTTTGGTAGTACCATTTATACCTATATGAATGATGAGCGTGCTATGGCTCTTGCTAAGCAGGAAGGGTTAACTCGTTCTGCGGCTGCTATGCGTTTAGCTATTAAAGACGGTTTAGATGGCGCAATTATTCTCATAGGTAACGCTCCAACGGTCGTGTTTGAGTTAGCTGAGCAAATTGAGGCCGGTAAAGTGAGGCCTGCTTTAATAGTTGCTGTTCCCGTTGGTTTTGTAGGAGCAGCGGAGTCTAAGGAAGTTGTTGAAAAACTCTCTATTCCATATGTGGTAACTCGTGGTAGAAGAGGTGGCAGTACCATTGCTGTTGCCATTTTCAATGCTCTGCTTACGCTTGCTGAGGGTAAGCTTTACGGTTAAAGGGTGACTAAAATGGTCAGGTTCTTAAAGTATGGTATAACAACCGGTGCTTCTGCTGCGGCTGCGGCTAAGGCTGCAGTAATAGCTGCTCTTAAGGAGCCGGTGGACTATGTAGTTATTCCTACGCCTATTGGTTTGCGTTTTGAGGTTGCTGTAAAGTCTAGTAGACGGCTTTCTGAGGGTTCTGGGGAGGCTGTTGTTGTTAAGGATGCTGGGCAGGATATAGATGCTACGGATAAAATGGAGATTGTAGCGTCTGTTAAAATTGTTGATGGCGAAAGTATTGTTGTTAATAGTGGTGTGGGCGTGGGTGTGGTTACTAAGCATGGTTTGCAGGTTCCTGTTGGTGAGGGCGCTATTAATCCTGTTCCGAAAATGATGATAATTAACGCTGTAAAAGAGGTTCTTCCTAACGGTAAGGGTGTGGAGATAGTTATCAGTGCGCCTGATGGGATAAATATTGCAAAGAAGACAACGAATGCAAAATTGGGTGTTAAGGGTGGCATTTCTATCCTTGGGACAACTGGTGTTGTAAAGCCCTTGTCTCTTGAGGCGTGCCGGCGTTCTCTGGTGCCGCAAATTGACGTTGCTCTCGCTCATGGTTATAAGCGACTAGTTTTCGTTCCCGGTAACATAGGTGAAAAGATTGCCCGAGAAGTTTTCCATGTTCCTGAAGACGCTATCGTTCAAACAGGTGACTTTGTAGGTTACATGTTAGATAAAGCTGTTGAGAGAAATGTTGAAGAAATAATATTTATTGGTCATTCTGGCAAAATAGTAAAGCTAGCTGCAAACATTTTCAACACGCATCATAAAGTTGGTGATGCACGCAATGAAGTCATAGCATCATATGCAGGCGCAGTTGGAGCCTCTTCTCAAATAGTTAATCAGCTATTACTAGCTAACACATCTGATGAGGCATCAAAAATTCTGTTACCCACAGGGTTTTTGGAGAAAACATATGATAGAATCGCTATGCGTGTTAATCAACGTGTAAGTGATAGAGTGGATAATAAACTGAAAATAAGCATAGTCATCGTTGCTATGGACGGCAAAGTTTTAGGTATGGACAATAACGCTAAGGAGAACAAACCGTGGTTAAACTTAACATAATAGGCATTGGACCCGGCAGTGCAGAATACATTACTCCCCTCGCCAATAGACTAGTTTTGGAAGCCCAAATAATAATAGGTGCCCAACGCAGCCTTGACCTATTTAGCCACAACCGCATATCTGGCGAGTTACATGTATTAACAGCTAATAATCTTTCTGACCTGCTAAAATACGCTGTTAACTCAGCTAAGGAAGGTAAAAACGTTGTTATATTATCCACAGGTGATCCAGGTTTTTCAGGCTTACTAAAATCCGTTTTAAATACCAAACTTTTAACGCCTGACGAAGTCAATATAATACCCGGTGTAAGCGCCGTTCAAATATGTGCTGCTAAACTTGGCCTATGCTGGGATGAAATGTGCTTGTTTACTTTTCACCAAGGTAATGTAAATGATACAAGAAAAACTGAGTTAACAACTTGCCTAAGAGCCAGTAGAGACGTGCTACTTTTTCCTGATGCGAAGAGTTTTCTGCCAAAAAATATTGCTCTTTATCTTATAAACTCTGGATTTAACCCAAACACTCCTGTATTTATATGTGAAAATTTGACTTTAAGTAATGAACGTGTTGTTAAGAGTAATTTAGCTGATGTTTCAACAGCTGATTTTGCCTCTCTATGTGTAATGGTTATCAAAGCGAAACGTGAGGATGAATGATGTATAATGGTAAATATTTGGAATTATAAAACCCCTGGCGTACCTGATGAACACTTTTTTGTAGATGAAAACGTGCCAGGTCCAACTAAAGAGGAAGTACGTGTTTTAACAATCTCCAAAAGCCGCTTAAATGAAGGCGATGTCGTTATTGATGTTGGCTGCGGTACTGGCGGTTTAACTGTTGAAGCGGCCATGCAAGTTGGTAGCAATGGAAAAGTTTATGCTCTTGACGATGACGCCGTCGCGGTGGCTTTAACTCAACGTAATGTTGAAAAATTTGGTGTTAACGATAGAGTTATTGTTAAGCTAGGAGTTGCTCCTATAGGTTTGTCTGATTTTCCTCTGGCAGATGCTATATTAGTTGGGGGAACTGCTGATTTGAGAGCGATTCTCTGTGCTGTTAATGCAAAGCTTAGATCAGGTGGACGTGTTGTTGTTAATGCTATTCTTTTAGAAACTGCTGTTGTGGCGGTTGATGAGCTTAGATGTTTGGGTTTTGAAAATATTGATGTTACGCATGTTTCTGTATCTAAGGGAAAGCAGATTAAAAGTGGTACTATGATGTTAGCAAGAAATCCTATTACCATAGTTTCAGCGGTAAAAAGTTTAGGTGACATATAATTTGACAGGTAAATTTATTGGAATTGGTGTGGGTCCCGGTGATCCTGAGTTAATTACCCTTAAAGCAGTAAAAGCTCTACAAGCAGCTGATATAATCTGTATCCCAAAAGCTGATGTTGATAAGCCTAGTCTTGCAGTAACCATGATACAGCCTGTTCTTAATGCTCGAGCTGTTAAGCCTGAAATGCTTGAACTCATTTTTCCTATGACTAAAGATGACCTTGCTAATCAGGAGCTTTGGAATAAAAACGCAGACATCATAGCTCAAAGAGTAAATAGTGGTAAAATAGTGGTTTTTATAACTCTTGGAGATCCCATGTTTTATAGCACATTTATTTACCTCTATCAAAGCCTACAAAATAGGCATCCCCATATAACGCTTGAAATTATTCCCGGCATTAGCGCTTTTAACGCGTGTGCAACAAGTGCAAAGCTTCCTATAGCTGAAAAAGATGAACTTGTAACAGTTATCCCTTCAGATCTTAATGAAAAACTAGTTGAAGAAGCCGCTAAATATTCTGAAAATCTTGTTTTCATAAAATGCGCTTACCGCCTAAAAGAGCTAATTCCCGCATTAAAGCGATCAGGATTTACCGAAAATAGCACTATAGCCATAGTCCGCCGTTGCAGCATGCCAAACCAAACAGTCTCTATAGGCAAACTCTGCGATGCGGCAAATTGGACTATTAGTGAGGATTACTTTACAATAGCTATTGTTAAAAAACAATGCTTCACAAACAATAACAACAACAAAGGGGAGGTATGTGAGTGAATAAAGTTGTAATAATTGGAGCCGGTTCAGGGGATCCTGAATTAATAACTTTAAAAGGTAAACGCTATCTTGAACAAGCTGACATTGTTGTCTACACAGGGTCTCTTTTAAATCCAGAATACTTAAAATATGCTAAACCAACTGCGCAGCTCTATGATAGCGCAAAAATGGGTCTACCTGAAATGCTAAAAGTTATAGTTGACGGCATTAGAGCAGATAAACATGTGGTGCGTCTTCATGATGGTGACCCAAGTTTTTACGGTGCAATTCAAGAATTAATGACTGGTCTTGACAAAGAGGGTATAGAGTATTTTCGTATTCCCGGCATTAGCTGCTTACTTGGCGGCGCAGCAGCGTTGAATAGAGAATTAACCCTGCCTAATATCTCACAAACAGTTATAATCACCCGTCCTGAAGGCAGAACACCTGTTCCTGAAGCTGAAAGCATAAGCAAACTAGCTCAGCATCAGGCAACTATGGTAATTTTCCTCGGAACACCACATATCGCAAAAGTTATGGTTGAACTGCAAAAAGGCGGCTACCCAAAAGATACACCGGTATCTGTTGTGTATAAAGCAACGTGGCCTGAGCAAAAAATTGTTAAGGGCACTATTGTCGATATTGTAGAAAAAATAAGAGCTGAGGGAATTACTGAGACCGCCTTGATTTTTGTAGGCAAAGTCTTAGATCCAAAAGCCTATGACCTATCCAAATTGTATGATCCAACATTTACCACAGGCTTTCGTAAAGGTGCAGACACTTAATGTTCCCTAAGGGTGTAGCCGTTATTGCTATAACACGGCATGGAGTAGAAACAGCCTTAAACATAGAGCGCGCTCTTGCAGCTGAGGGTTTAACAGTTTCTGTTTATGCTCCTAAAAAACACATCCAACCCGGAGCATATCCGTTAGAGGGAAAATTTAGCGATTTTATAAAAGAAAATTATGATAAATTGGACGCTATAGTCGCAGTTATGGCAACAGGTATTATAATTCGCACAGTTGCCCCGTTTATTGAAAGCAAATTCTCGGATCCCGCCATAATAGGCGTGGATACCACTGGAAAGTTTGTCATAAGTCTCCTCTCTGGACATTATGGCGGAGCTAATGATTTAACTAAAATAATCTCTAAAGGTATAGGGGCAACTCCCGTTATTACCACCGCGTCTGATTCTATGGGAAAACAAGGCGTTGACGAACTCGCCAAAGCGTTACGCTTAACTATTGAAAACCCTAAAAGCCTAACACCCGTTAACGCCGCCATTGTCAATGACGAATCCATTGTACTCGTTCTAGTAGGCGACGTAAAAATTCCTACGGAATTGGTTAATGGTTTTGAAATTAAGCACGCCGACAACTGTGCGGAAGCAATGAAAATCGTTAACAGCTATGATGCCGGTGCCATTGTAACTAGAGAGCAAATGATAACTATTACCTGTAATAAACCCCTTACAATTCTTAGAGCAAAAAGCATTGTTGTAGGCTTAGGATGCCGTAAGAACTCAACATGTGAGCATTTAGTTACAGCTATAGAGTCTGCCCTGAAAACAGTTGGCTTACCTGCAAGGCGAATTGACCGGTTTGCAAGTGTAGACATTAAGTGTGACTCTGCAGCAATGCATAATGCCGCTAAAATATTTAATACACCCCTTGAATTTTTAAGTATCGAAACATTACATAGTCTAAGTCACCCAGATTTATCACCAGACTCAAAACTGGTCCAAGAAAAAATAGGTGTCGGAGGAGTTTGCGAACGAGCAGCATTAATAATAGCAGGAAAGAATTCAAAATTGATACTCAAAAAAACAATGTTAAACGGAACAACCATAGCAATAGCCGAGGGCAACTAAGCGTAGTCGGCATAGGTCCCGGCAGCCTTGACCATATAACCCCAAAAGTACGCGCCACTCTCGAAGAAGCCGACGTACTAATTGGCTATGGTACATATATAAAACTAGTTCAAAACCTAATCCGAAAAGACGCTGAAATAATCTCAGGAACCATGGGCAAAGAAGTAGAAAGAGCAAAAATCGCCGTTATGAAAGCCAATGAGAATAATAAAGTTGTCATGGTTAGCAGCGGAGACCCAGGCGTTTACGGCATGGCAGGCATAGTATTAGAAATTGCTGCACAAGAAAAAACAGGCATCCCTATAGAAATCCTCCCAGGTATAACAGCCGCCTCAGCAGCCTCAGCACTTCTTGGTGCACCATTAATTAGCGATTTCGCAGTAATTAGCCTAAGTGACCTCTTAACTCCGCTAGAAAAAATAGAGAAAAGACTAGAATTAGCCTCCCAAGCTGACATGTCCATTGTACTATACAACCCCAAAAGCCAAGACCGCATTGAACCTCTAACAAGAGCATATGAAATCATGATGAAATACATAAACCCAGACACGCCCATCGGTATCGTAAGACAAGCGGGACGAGAAGGACAAACAGCAAAAATTACAACACTAAAAAACCTGCTAAACGAAGAAATAGACATGGTAACAACAATAGTCATAGGCAACTCTGCAACTAAAACTGTTAACGAAAAAATGATAACCGCAAGAGGATACAACATTACAAATTAAAAACAGCCAACAATTGAACACAAATTTACCTTTTTATTGGAAAGTTGTTAATGTATCGTAATATTACGTAAATAACTTTTTTTTGAAGAGTTCATTATGAACTAACCGAAATTGTAAACGCGATAGATAGGTGTATTTATAAAGTCTATAACTATAGTAAGGTGTATACAATAATATATGGGGGGACATGTTTGTCACAAGTTAAAGCAACTATAAGTATAGAAAACGTTGTAGCCTCTGCAACGATAAACCAAAAAGTTGATCTTAACTCCATTTTGAAAGGCTGTTCCCCTGAGGATACTGCTAAAAAAATTTCTGGCATGAATTCTCGCTTAAAGCAAAAAAAACCTCAAACACCTATACGACAATCAGTGGAGCCTCAGAATTATCATGTAAAATATGAACCTGAAAAATTTCCTGGCTTAATTTTTCGTTTGAAACGCCCTAAGACTACAACTTTGATTTTTAATTCTGGAAAAATGGTCTGCACTGGTGCTAAGTCTATAAAGGAAGCACGGCGTGCAGTTATGAATGTTATTAAGGAATTAAAGAAGAGCGGTATAATTATTATAAGTAAACCAGAGTTTAAAATTCAAAATATAGTTGCCTCTGGAAATTTAGGCGGCATGGCTGATCTTGAAAAAGCCGCTGACATGTTAAAGAAGAATACTATGTATGAGCCTGAACAGTTCCCCGGTCTGATTTACCGTATGGAATCACCTAAAGTGGTCATTTTATTATTCGCAAGCGGTAAACTGGTTTGCACAGGCGCTAAAAACGAAGAAGACGTTTATGCCGCCGTAGACAAGCTACACGAATTGTTTGAACAAACAAATTTTATTGATTATGAATAAAATAAGCCCAAAAATCCGTATGTATTGCGAATTTTTCATTAGACCGGATTTGGGACAATATTATTTGTGTCAGGTTTTTCTTGCGTTTATGTTCTCTAAGTAGTTTAGGTAGCATAGGCGTTTGATGTTTAGG